>CALWRE010000205.1 GCA_944383835.1 uncultured Lachnospiraceae bacterium
ATTCAGACCCTCTTAGTCAGCTATCCGCTGAGCTGGACGGTCACGTCGATTTTGTTTTTGATTTATTACAAACGCTCCCGGTATATGCGCAGGATGCCGGCAGTGGACGAGGGTTAATAAGAAAGAGTCCGAGACAGGGGATTGCTCCCGTCCCAGACTCTTTTCTATTGTTTTTATTGTTTTAGATGCGCAAAGTTATGATGCCGGACTGCTTTGGGTTTATTCTGTTCTTACTGGCAGTATGCCGCCGCATTTTCGCCGGCGATCATGCCAAAGACCTGGACTTGACAAGGACAGGTTTTTTGTGCCAAAATTAGAAAATAAAGAAAACAGATATCCTATCGACGGAAAATGAAAGGACAAAAAATGGGCAGAATATATAGAGATATAGAAGAACTGGTAGGCAGGACGCCGTTGCTGGAGGCCGTTCACCTGCGGCAGGAGAAAGGGCTTGGCGGCCGTCTTTTCCTGAAGCTGGAATATCTGAACCCTGCCGGGAGCGTCAAGGACAGGGCGGCCCTCCAGATGATTCGGGAGGCGGAGGCGGCAGGAAAGCTGAAGCCCGGCGGAACGATTATCGAGCCTACCTCGGGAAATACCGGCATCGGTCTGGCGGCCCTGGCCGTCCCCAAGGGCTACCGGGTCATCCTGACGATGCCCGACAGCATGAGCCTGGAGCGGCGCTCCCTCCTGGCGGCCTACGGGGCGGAGCTGGTTTTGACAGAGGGGGCGAAAGGGATGCAGGGGGCTGTCGACCGGGCCAGGCAGCTGGCGGAGGAGATACCGGACAGCTTCGTGCCGGATCAGTTTGCAAATCCGGCCAATGCCAGGGCCCATGAGCTGACCACAGGGCCGGAGATTTGGGACGACCTCGACGGGAGAGTGGATACCTTCGTGGCGGGAGTGGGAACGGGGGGCACCATTACCGGGACGGGACGGTATCTGAAAGACATGGATCCCCAGGTGGAAATCGTGGCGGTGGAGCCGGCTGCCTCCCCGCTTTTGTCAGGGGGAGAGGCAGGTTCCCACGGACTGCAGGGAATCGGCGCCAACTTTATCCCGGAACTGCTGGATCGGAGTATTTACGACCGGGTGGTGCCTGTGCGGGAAGAGGACGCCTTTCAGGCGGCCCGTTCCCTGGCCCTGGCCGAAGGGATTCTGACGGGAATTTCATCGGGGGCGGCTTTGTGGGCGGCCATGGAGCTGGCTGCCCGGTCGGATTATCAGGGGAAAAATATCGTGGTTCTTCTGCCGGATACGGGGGATCGGTATCTGTCCACACCGCTTTATGCGGCGCTTTGAGCGGCAGGCGAAGCGGCAGCGGTATAGCCGCTGGCCTGGGCGGCGGTTTAGAAAAAAGTAATAACCATATCCATTTACAACCTGTCGTCCCTGTGCTATGATAATACAGAAGTATGCGCATGAGGCATAAATATAAAATCGGGGAAACTTGCAATGGAAAAAACGAGAAAAGTGCTGCTCAAGCTGAGCGGCGAGGCCCTGGCCGGGGCGTCGCACACCGGCTTTGATCTGCCGACGGTTCAGAATGTGGCCGGGCAGGTGAAGCAGGCCGTGGACGAGGGCGTCCGGGTAGGCGTAGTGATCGGCGGGGGGAATTTCTGGAGAGGCCGTACCGGCAATGAGATTGACCGGACGAAATCCGATCAGATCGGCATGCTTGCCACGGTGATGAATGCAATCTATGTGTCCGAGGTATTCCGTAGCGCCGGAATGAAGACGAGGATTTTTTCACCCTTTGCCTGCGGCACGATGACGGAGCTGTTTTCAAAGGACCGGGCGCGGGAGAGCTGGGAGAAGGGCGAGGTGATATTCTTCGCCGGAGGCACCGGCCACCCTTATTTCTCCACCGATACCGGCGTGGCCCTGCGGGCCATTGAGATGGAGGCGGATGAGATTCTGCTTGCGAAGGCGGTGGACGGGGTCTATGACAGCGACCCGAAGGTTAATCCGAATGCGAAAAAGTACGACACGGTGTCGATTGAAGAGGTCATCGACCGCAAGCTTGCCGTGGTGGATCTGACGGCATCGATGATGTGCATGGAAAATAAAATGCCCATGGCCGTTTTTGGGCTGAATGAAAGAAACGGCATTGCCAACGCGCTGCGGGGCAAGATCAGCGGCACGACTGTGACCGTTTAAAGGGAGGACAAGCCAAATGGAAGAGAAGATTATGCTTTATGAGGAAAAAATGGAAAAGACTCTGGGGACTCTGCAGGAGGAGTTTGGCTCGATCCGTGCCGGCCGCGCCAATCCCAAGGTGCTTGACCGCATCCGTGTGGATTATTACGGGACACCTACGCCGATTCAGCAGGTGGCCAACGTATCGGTGCCTGAGCCTAGGCTGATCCAGATCCAGCCCTGGGAGAAGAACCTGATCCGTGAGATCGAGAAGGCGATCAATATGTCGGATCTGGGCATTAACCCTACCAACGACGGCCGGGTGATCCGCCTGGTCTTCCCGGAGCTTACCGAGGAGCGCAGAAAAGATCTGGCCAAGGAAGTAAAGAAAAAAGGCGAGGAGGCGAAGGTGGCGATCCGCAACATCCGCCGCGATGCCAATGACGCCCTGAAGAAAATGAATAAGGCCAACGAGCTCACCGAAGACGACTTAAAGAACGGTGAGGACGAAATCCAGAAGATGACCGATAAGTTCATCGAGAAGGTGAATAAAGAGGTCGAGTTGAAGAGCAAGGAGATCATGACGGTCTGACCCATAGATAGATACAGGCGAAACGGGGGCAGGAGGAAACTACCTGCCCCTGCGCATGTCCGGGAGGATTATGGACGATTTGAGAATACCTGCCCATGTGGCAATTATAATGGATGGAAACGGCCGCTGGGCGAAGAAAAGAGGTCTTCCCCGCAAGATGGGCCATGTGGAGGGCTGCAAGGTAGTGGAGCAGACCGTGGAGGACGCGGCCAGGCTGGGGATCCGGTATCTGACCGTTTACGCCTTTTCCACCGAGAACTGGCAGCGGCCGGCGGAGGAAGTGAGCGCCCTGATGCAGCTTTTCCGCTATTACACCAAGCGGCTTTTGAAGATTGCGGCGGAGAACAACGTACAGGTAAAAATGATCGGGGAGCGCAGCCGTTTCCCGGAGGATGTCGTGGAGGGAATCAATGCCCTGGAATCCACCACGAAGGACAACACCCGCATGACTTTTATTATTGCGGTAAACTATGGAAGCCGGGATGAGATTCGCCGGGGAATGACCCGGATGATGCGGGACTGCCGGGAGGGCAGGGTTGACCCGGAGGAAGTGACGGAGGGGCTGATCTCTTCCTATCTGGATACGGCGGGGATACCGGATCCGGACCTGCTGATTCGCACCAGCGGGGAGGAGAGGCTGTCCAACTTCCTTTTGTGGCAGCTGGCTTACGCAGAGTTTTATTTTTCCGATGTTCTTTGGCCGGATTTCCGAAAAGAGGAATTGGTCAAAGCCATTGAGGTGTATAATAAGAGAGAGCGCCGGTTTGGCGACGCCAAATAGACAGGGCTTTCATCGTACAAGGAGAGGAAATATCCATGTTCTGGATTCGGCTAAGAAGCAGTATTTTGATTGTGATTGTGGCTGTTTTGGTATTATGGCCCGGCGGGGCAGTGACGGCGGCGGGAATCGGTCTTGTCTCGTTAATCGGCCTCTATGAGCTGAACCGCATTGAGGGAGTAGAAAAGAAGCTGCCGGGAGTTTTATCCTATATCTGCAGCATCGCATTTTATCTGCTGCTGTATTTCTTCCCGGAGATGGAGAGCATGCTCTTTGTGACCGGGAGTTTGACGGTTCTTTTGATCGCCTATGTGGTGACCTTTCCGCACTACCGCTTTGAGCAGGTGAGCATGCCTTTCTTCGGCCTGTTCTATGTGTCGGTGATGCTTTCCTATGTGGTGCGGCTGCGGGACATCGGCAGCGGACTTTTGGTCTTTTTGATCTTTATCAGCTCCTGGGGCTGCGATACCTGCGCCTACTGCGCCGGAATCCTGTTTGGCCGTCACAAGATGACGCCGAAGCTGAGCCCAAAAAAAACCGTGGAAGGGGCCATCGGCGGCATGGCGGGAGCCGCCCTTTTGGGCGCCCTCTTCGGCCTGATTTTTGCCGAAAGGCTGGCCCCTCTTTTTCACAGCTTTTCGCCTGCCCTGGGCTGCGCCCTGATCTGCCTGGTCGGTTCCGTCGGCTCGCAGATCGGCGACCTGGCGGCCTCAGCCATCAAGCGCAATTTTGATATCAAGGATTATGGACATCTGATTCCAGGACACGGGGGTATTCTGGACCGGTTTGACAGCGTGATTTTCGTAGCGCCGGCTATCTACGCGGTATTGATGCTGGTGCGTACCCTGTGAATTCTGACAGAGAGGACGAAAGAAAAATGGGAAAGTCAATTTCTGTATTAGGCTCCACCGGTTCCATAGGCAGGCAGACACTGGATGTGGTCCGTGCAAACGAGGATATTCAGGTGGCCGGTCTGGCCGCCGGCAAAAATGTGGAATATATGGCGGCCCAGGTCCGGCAGTTCCATCCCAAGGTAGCCTGCCTGTGGGATGAGGACGCGGCCAGAGAATTGAAGGTACGGGTGGCGGATACGGACACCCGCGTCGTCTGCGGGATGGAAGGCCTGATTGAGACAGCCACCCTGGCGGAGACGGATACGGTGGTGACGGCCGTGGTGGGCATGATCGGACTTCGCCCGACCTTTGCGGCCATTGACGCCGGCAAGGATATCGCTCTGGCCAATAAGGAAACCATCGTGACGGCGGGGCCTCTGATTATGGAGAGGGCCAGAGAAAAGGGCGTGCGTATCCTGCCGGTGGACAGCGAGCACAGCGCCATCTTTCAGTGTCTGAACGGGGAGGACAGAGGGAAGATCAGCCGGATTCTGCTGACCGCTTCCGGCGGTCCTTTCCGCGGGATGACCAGGGAGCAGATGGAAAACATTACGGTGGCGCAGGCCCTGCGCCATCCCAACTGGGCCATGGGCCATAAGATTACCATCGATTCTTCCACCATGGTCAATAAGGGCCTGGAGGCAATCGAGGCCCGCTGGCTTTTTGGCGTGGAGATGGATCAGATCGAGGTGGTTGTGCAGCCGGAGAGCGTCATTCATTCCATGGTGGAGTTTGCCGACGGCTCGGTTATCGCCCAGCTGGGAGTGACCGATATGCGCCTGCCCATCCATTATGCCCTGCATTATCCGGAGCGCGTTTCCTTTAACTGCGGACGACTGGATTTCAAAAAATTGGGTACCCTGCATTTTGAGGCTCCGGATCCGGAGAATTTCCGGGGGCTTGCGTTGGCCTATGAGGCAGGACGCACAGGCGGGACGATGACGACGGTTTTTAACGCGGCCAATGAGTGGGCCGTGGGCTGTTTCCTGAACGGAAGGCTGCGTTATCTGGAGATCGTGGATGTGATCGAGGACGCCATGAGGGCTCACCAGGTGAAGGAGGCTCCTTCCCTGGATACGATCCTGGAGACGGAAAAAGAGACATATGCATATATTGAAAGCAGGTGGTAATTTTTGAGCATTATACTGGCGCTTCTTGTCTTCAGCTTTCTGATTTTTTCCCATGAGCTGGGACATTTTCTTCTGGCCAAGAAAAACGGCATCGGCGTCACGGAGTTTGCCATTGGCATGGGGCCTACCCTCGTGCATTTTGACCGCAAAGAAACCCGGTATTCCCTGAAGCTGATTCCTTTCGGCGGCTTCTGCCAGATGGTGGGAGAGCTGGAGGACGACAGCGCGGATATGCCGGAGAACTCGTTTAACAGCAAGGGCCCCTGGGCCAGGCTGTCAGTGATCCTGGCGGGCCCCATCTTTAATTTTATCTTCGCCTGGATTCTGGCGATGATTGTCATCGGCAGCGTGGGCATCGACCGGCCGGACATTTCCGCCGTGGTGGAGGGCCTGCCCTGTGCCCAGGCCGGCCTGGAGGCGGGGGATACCCTGGTGCAGGTGAACGATAAGAAGCTTACCGTATGGAGAGACCTGCAGCTGTACCTGGCCCTCCACGAGGGGGAGACGGTGGAGCTGACTTACGAGAGGGACGGGGTAGAGCGTACGGTCTCCATTACCCCGGCCTATGTGGAGGGGAGCGGCTATATGATCGGCGTCCAGTCCTCGGGCCGCACCGATACCAGTATCTGGGAAACAATCCGCTACAGCCTCTATGAGGTGAAATACTGGATTTCCTATACGCTGACCTCCCTTCGGATGCTGGTGACCGGGCAGGTGGGCGTAAACGATGTGTCGGGAGCCGTCGGTATTGTAGACCAGCTGGATACGATTGTGGATGAGACGGCCCAGTACGGGGCCTACCCGGTATTCCTGGAGCTGGCGAATTTCTGTATCCTGTTAAGCGCCAACCTGGGCGTTATCAACCTGCTGCCGATACCGGCCATGGACGGAGGCCGGGCTCTCTTCATCATCCTGGAGATCATCCGCGGCAAGCCGGTAGACCGGGAGAAGGAAGGCTGGGTACACACCATAGGCCTGGTCTGCCTGATGATATTGATGGTATTTCTGCTCTTTAACGACGTCAGGAAAATTATGTGATGGGAGTGCGAAGCACGGAGAAATCCGTGGTAGCATCACATGGAACGGATACCAGGGGCACAGGCCAAAATTCGATGCGGGGCTGCCTGCGAGAGAATGTATGGCCTTGTGCCCCTGCTCCGCAAAAATAGGAGAGAGGGATCTGAAATGTACAGAGAACACACGAGAAGAGTAAGGATCGGAAACGTGCCGGTGGGGGGCGGAGCCCCCATCGCAATTCAGTCGATGACCAATACGAAGACGGAGGATGTGGAGGCGACGGTAGATCAGATTGAGAGACTCACCGAGGCGGGCTGCCAGATCATTCGCTGCGCGGTTCCCACCCACGAGGCGGCTCAGGCCCTGGGGAAGATCCGCAGCCGTATTTCCATTCCGCTGGTGGCCGACATTCATTTTGACTGGAAGCTGGCTGTGGAGTCCATTGAGAACGGGGCGGACAAGATCCGCATCAATCCCGGCAATATCGGCGGCCCGGAGCGGATCGAGGCCGTGGTGAAAAAGGCCCTTGCCTGCCATGTGCCGATCCGCGTGGGGGTAAACAGCGGCTCCCTGGAGAAGGGACTCCTGGAAAAATACGGGGGAGTTACCGCCGAAGGGCTGGTGGAAAGCGCCCTGGAAAAGGTGAGGCTGGTGGAGCAGTTCGGCCTCAGGGATATTGTGGTCAGCATTAAATCCTCCGATGTGAGGATGTGCATAAAGGCCCATGAGCTGATGGCGGAGGCCTCGGACTGCCCCCTCCATGTGGGGATCACCGAGGCGGGAACCGTGTTTTCCGGCACCATCAAATCCAGCGTCGGCCTGGGCGTGATCCTGTATGAGGGAATCGGCGATACGATCCGGGTCTCCCTGACCGGCGACCCGGTGGAGGAAGTGCGGGTGGCAAAGCGGATCCTGGCCTCCCTGGGACTTTTGGATAAAAAAGGAATCGAAGTGGTTTCCTGCCCCACCTGCGGACGGACGCAGATCGACCTGATCGGCCTGGCAGAGAAGGTGGAGAAACTGGTGGAACATTACGACCTGCCCATTAAGCTGGCGGTCATGGGCTGCGCGGTCAACGGCCCCGGAGAGGCCAGGGAGGCGGATCTGGGCATCGCCGGCGGCTGCGGGGAGGGCCTGCTGTTTAAAAAGGGACAGATTATCCGCAAAATGCCGGAGACAGAGCTTTTAGGCGCACTGAAGGAAGAACTGGACCAGATGGCTGATTGTTAAGAGGTGAGCAAGTTGGGAAAGGCTTTTTTTGAGGCGATTCCGGGCCTTAAAGTGAGCGAGGAGCTGGAGGGGCTTTTGTCCCTTGCCTCCATCGAGAAGGTAAAGGTATCAAAGGACCGCAGCGAGATTCGGATTTATCTGGTCAGCCCCCGGCTGATTCAGAAAAAGAGCATCTATAATCTGGAGGGGCAGATCTGCCGCCAGCTTTTTCCGGACTACGGAATGACGGTAAAGATCATTGAGAAATTTGAACTTTCCGCCCAGTATACCCCGCAGAAGCTGTGGGAAATCTATTATGACAGCATTCTGCTGGAGCTGCGCAGCTACAGCCTGGTGATCAGCAATATCCTCCGGGACGCCCGCTGCGAATTCGCGGAGGAAGGGCTTCTGACCCTGGAGGTCGCGGACAATATCGTGACCCGTGAGAAAGAGGGGGAGCTTAAAACCATCCTGGAAAAGATCTTCAACGAGAGGTGCGGCTTCGGCGTTGCCGTCCGCCTGGTTCACAAGAATAAAGAAGAGGCGGAAAATGGCCTTGCCTCCTATGCCGAACAGATGATGGACGAGATGGCGAGAGAGATCGTCCTGCATTCTTCCCTGGCAGGAGGGAGGAAGCGCGAGGAAGAGCCTGCGCCGGCCGCCGCGGCTGTGAGGGGGGCGAAAAAGACGGCCTCCAGGGAGGCGGCGAGGGGAGCGGCCCCGAAGGCTCCGGCAGCCATCGGCGGGAAAAAGGATGCGGCCCCGGCCGGAGGAAAACCCTCCTTCGGCGAGAGAAAGGGCGACCGGAAAGAGTTTTTCCGTCGGGGGCCCAGCAATCCCGACCTTCTGTGGGGCAGGGACTTCGATGACGAGCCGACGCCTCTTAGCACCGTCCTGGGCGAGATGGGAGAGATCGTGGCCAACGGCAAGGTCATCGCCTTGGACCGCCGGGAATTAAAGAGCGGCAACTACATGCTGATCTTCGACGTGACGGATTTCACCGATACTATCACGGTCAAAATGTTCGTCCGTGCCGAGTACATAGCGGAATTGGACGAGGTGGTGAAGAAGGGGGCCTTTTTAAAGGTCAAGGGGGTCACCACCATCGACCGCTTCGACGGAGAACTGACCCTGTCCTCGGTAAGCGGCATCCGTAAGGGGGAGGAAACCGAGGATCCCCGCCGGGACAATGCTCCGGTGAAACGGGTGGAGCTCCACTGCCATACCAAGATGAGTGATATGGACGGGGTCAGCGATGTGAAGGACATCATCGCCCAGGCAAAGAAATTCGGGCATAAGGCCCTGGCGATCACCGACCACGGCTGCGTCCAGGCCTTCCCCGACGCCAACCATTCGGTGGATCCGAACGAGGATTTCAAGATTCTTTACGGGGTGGAGGGGTATCTGATCGACGATCTGCAGGAGATTGTGACCCGCTGCGGCTCCCAGACCCTGGATCAGGAGTTCGTGGTCTTCGACATCGAGACCACGGGCTTAAGCGCCCTGAAGAATAAGATCATCGAAATCGGGGCGGTGAAGGTGCGGGGCGGGGAGATTGTGGACTATTTTTCCACCTTCGTCAATCCCGGCGTGCCGATCCCCTTTGAGATTGAAAAGCTGACCAGCATCAATGACGCCATGGTGATGGACAGCCCCGGCATCGAGGAAATATTGCCCCAGTTTTTGGCCTTTGCCGGGGACGCGGTGATGGTGGCCCACAACGCCTCCTTCGATATGGGCTTCATAGAGCACAATGCCAGGCTTTTGGGGCTGGACTTCCAGAACACCTATGTGGATACGGTAGGGCTGGCGCGGGTTCTGCTGCCGCAGCTGTCCCGGTTCAAGCTGGATACGGTGGCCAGGGCTTTGAATATTTCCCTGGAGCACCATCACCGAGCGGTGGACGACGCCGGGACCACGGCGGAAATTTTCGTCAAATTCATCGGACGGCTGAAATCCATGGAGATCGAAACCTTGGAGCAGGTAAACGCCCTCAGCCATATGAGCGACGAGACGCTGAAGAAACTGCGCAGCTACCATATCATCCTGCTGGCGAAGAACGATACGGGGCGGATCAACCTGTACCGCCTGGTATCCTGGTCCCACCTGAAATATTTTTCCCGCAACCAGCCCCGGATCCCCAAGAGCCTGCTGGCCAAATACCGGGAGGGGCTGATCATCGGCTCCGCCTGCGAGGCGGGAGAACTGTTCCGGGCCGTGGTGGACGGGGCCTCCGATGAGGACCTGGCCAAGATCGTCCGCTTCTATGACTATCTGGAGATTCAGCCTCTGGGCAACAATGAATTCATGATCCGCGACCCGAAGGCGGCTGCTTCTTCGATGGAAGACCTGATGGAGTACAACCGCAAGATCGTCTCCCTGGGCGAGCAGTTTAAAAAGCCGGTGGTAGCCACCGGGGACGTTCATTTCCTGAATCCGGAGGACGGGATCTACCGCCAGATCATCATGGCGGGCAAGGGCTTTAAGGATACGGACGCCCAAGCCCCTCTCTACTACCGGACGACGGAGGAGATGCTGGCGGAATTCGCCTATCTGGGGGAGGATAAAGCCTATGAAGTGGTGGTGGAGAACACCAACCGCATCGCCCAGATGTGCGAGAAGATTTCGCCGGTGCGGCCGGACAAATGCCCGCCGGTGATTCCTGATTCGGACAAGACCCTGCGGGAAATCTGCTACAACCGGGCCCATGAGATTTACGGGGAGGATCTGCCCTCCATCGTTTCGGAGCGGCTGGAGAGGGAGCTGCATTCCATCATCTCCAACGGCTTTGCCGTGATGTACATCATCGCCCAGAAGCTGGTGTGGAAGTCCAACGAGGACGGCTATCTGGTAGGCTCCCGCGGCTCCGTCGGTTCCTCCTTCGTGGCGACCATGGCCGGGATTACCGAGGTAAACCCTCTGAGCCCCCATTATTACTGCCCGAACTGCCATTACAGCGACTTTGACTCGGAGGAGGTAAAGGCCTTCGCCGGAATGGCGGGCTGCGACATGCCGGACAAGACCTGCCCGGTCTGCGGGGCTCCGTTAAAGAAGGACGGCTTTGACATTCCCTTCGAGACCTTCCTGGGCTTTAAGGGCAATAAGGAGCCGGATATCGACCTGAATTTCTCCGGCGAATATCAGCCCAAGGCCCATAAATACACCGAGGTAATCTTCGGCGCGGGCCAGACCTTTCGGGCCGGGACCATCGGCACTCTGGCGGATAAGACGGCCTACGGTTTTGTGAAGAATTATTACGAGGAACGGGGCCAGAGAAAGAGAAAGTGCGAGATCAACCGGATCACCCAGGGCTGCGTCGGCGTGCGCCGCACCACCGGCCAGCATCCCGGCGGCATCATCGTCCTGCCCCACGGGGAGGAGATCTATTCCTTTACCCCGGTGCAGCATCCGGCCAACGATATGACCACGGACATTGTGACCACCCACTTTGACTATCACTCCATCGACCACAACCTGTTGAGGCTGGACATCCTGGGACACGATGATCCGACGATGATCCGCATGCTGGAAAACCTGGTGCCGGGGGTGAACGCCAGGGAGATTCCGTTAGACAGTCCGGAGGTTATGAGTCTGTTTATGAACACCGAGGCTTTGGGGATTACGCCGGAGGATATCAGCGGCTGCCGGCTGGGAGCCTTAGGGATCCCGGAGTTTGGCACGGATTTTGCCATGCAGATGTTAATTGACGCCCAGCCGAAGTATTTTTCCGACCTGGTGCGCATCGCCGGCCTGGCCCACGGCACCGACGTGTGGCTGGGCAATGCCCAGACCCTGATTAAGGAGGGGACGGCCACGATCCGCACGGCCATCTGCACCCGCGACGATATTATGATCTATCTGATTCAGAAGGGGATGGAGCCCAGCCTGGCCTTCGACATCATGGAGAAGGTGCGAAAGGGCAAGGGCTTAAAGCCGGAGTGGGAGGAGGCCATGCGGGAGCACGATGTGCCCCAGTGGTACATCGATTCCTGCAATAAGATCAAATATATGTTCCCCAAGGCCCACGCGGCGGCCTATGTAATGATGGCCTGGCGCATCGCCTGGTATAAGATCCATTACCCGCTGGCTTACTATGCGGCCTTCTTCAGCATCCGGGCCTCCGGCTTTTCCTATGAGCTGATGTGTCTGGGCCAGGATAAGCTGAAATACCATCTGGCGGATTACCGGGCGCGGATGGATTCCCTGTCCCAGAAGGAGCAGGCGACCCTCCGGGATATGCGCATCGTCGAGGAGATGTATGCCAGGGGCTATGAATTCATGCCCATCGACCTGTATCGGGCCAAGGCCAGGGATTTCCAGATCATCGACGGCAAGATCATGCCGGCCTTAAACAGCATCGAAGGCCTGGGCGACAAGGCGGCCGAGGCCATCGTGGAGGCGGCGAAGGACGGGGCGTTTCTGTCCCTGGAGGATTTCTACCAGAGAACCAAGGTCAGCCGCACGATCATCGACCTGATGGAGCAGATGGGGATGTTCGGCGATCTGCCAAAAAGCAACCAAATGTCCCTGTTTGACCTGCTGGCATAATCACCGGAATTTCGGCCCCTTGGCTGGGCATTTTATCGTTATATTATAAACGAAACTTGTTTTTTCGCTAATTATCAGTATACTTTTAGGTATAAGAACTGTGGCGTTTACCACGGATTTAGCATGGCAGAGGTGTCCGCGCATACGGGCACCTTCCTATGTGAAACCTTGCAGAAGAGAAGGGAAATAAACCGCTGATAAGAACCGCTGCAGAAACGAAAAGGAAGAAAGAGGTGCAAAAAGTGAGTGACGCATTGAGTGTGAACGCATCGCCCCGTGTCCGGACGGACGGAGAGTGGAGCCGCCTGATGTTCGACATGGAGATCGCGCTGCTGCCGGCTACTTTATTCGCAGCCTACCAGTTCGGCATGGACGCTGTGATTGTAATCGCTGCCAGCGTATTGGCCTGTGTTCTGACCGAATGGCTCTACGAGGTCTGTCTGAAGAAAAAGGTGAGAATTGCCAATGGCACCGCTGTGGTGACCGGCCTTTTGCTGGGGCTTACCCTGCCTGCCGGGGTCAATTTGTATGTGCCGATTATCGGAGGGATTTTCGCCACCTTGATTGTGGTCCTTCTCTACGGCGGATACGGACAGCATTTTATGGTTCCGGCCCTGGCGGCCAGATGCTTCTTATTGATTAGTTTTTCCAGCCAGATGACTACATATACGGTGGACGGCATTTCCTCCGCTACTCCCTTGGCTGTGATGCAGCAGGGCGGTACGCCTGCGCTAATGGACATGCTGGTGGGGACGGTGAACGGCTGCATCGGCGAGGTATCGGCGATTGCGATTCTGATCGGCCTGGTTTATCTTTTGGTCCGCAGAGCGGCCAAATGGATCACCCCTCTGGTCTATGTGGCTGTGTTTGTGATCTATCTGGGGCTGTTCGGCAGCCATGGCTTTGATATGAATTATATCGGGGCCCAGGTCCTGGGCGGCGGCTTCCTGTTCTCGGTGGCTTTCTTTGCCAGCGATCTGGTGATCAATCCCAAGACCGCCCTGGGACAGGTGATTTACGGCGTATTCTTAGGCTTACTGACCGGCCTGTACCGGACGATGAGCCAGGCGCCGGAGAGCGTCTCCTACGCGGTGATCTGCTGCAACCTGCTGGTTCCGCTGATTGACAAGTTCCTGCCCGGAAAAGAAAAGGAGGCGGCCTGACGATGGATGTGAAGAAAATTTTGAAGGATACGGCAGTCCTCCTGGTGATCACCGTGATCTCCGGTCTTCTCCTGGGACTGGCCTATGAGGTGACCAATCCGATTATTACCGCCCATCAGGAGGAGGAGAAAGCGGCCTCCTACCGTTCCGTGTTTGCGAATGCGGATACCTTTGAGACTCGTGAGGATCTCCTTGAGCAGGCGGCCGGCGTAATGGCGGACAATGGGATTACCACGGTGTCCGTCACCGATGTGATGGAGGCCAAGGACGCCTCCGGCTCCGTCATCGGCTATGCCCTGAGCCTTTCCACCAACGGCTACGGCGGCGAGCTGGTGATTGCCTATGGCTATGGCATCGATGGTACCTCGATGGGAATCGATATTCTGGTCAGCAGTGAGACGGCGACTCTGGGCGGTCACGCCAGCGATCCGGAATTTAAGGATCAGTTCGCCGGCAAGAGCGTGGAGAGCTTCTCCTATGTAAAGGGCGGCGGAGCCTCCGCGGACAATGAGATCAACGCTATCTCCGGCGCTACCGTCACCACGGAAGCGGTGACGAATGCGGTCAACGCCGGTATCATCTTCGGGCGCTACTGCGCAGAGAACGGCTGAGAGGAGGAGAGAGAACGATGAAGATGAACAAACATCTGGATGCGATATACAACGGTATTGTCCGTGAGAATCCCACCTTTGTCCTGATGCTGGGCATGTGCCCGACGCTGGCGGTGAGCACCACGGCCATCAACGGCGCCGGCATGGGAATCTCCACCACCGTGGTGCTGATTCTGTCCAATATGCTGATTGCCGCTCTTAGAAAGATTATTCCCGACGGAGTGCGTATGCCCGCCTACATCGTGGTAGTGGCTACCTTCGTTACTCTGGTCGATTTCCTGATGGAAGCCTTCACCGGCAGTCTGTACGACGCCCTGGGCATCTATATCCCTCTGATTGTCGTAAACTGCATTATTCTGGGCCGTGCAGAGGCCTATGCCTCCAAGAACACGGTGACCATGTCGGCCTGCGACGGCTTAGGGATGGGCATTGGCTTTACCGTTGCCTTGGTAGTAATCGGCCTGATCCGTGAATTTCTGGGTTCCGGCACGGTATTTGGAATTCAAGTTTACG
>CALWRE010000206.1 GCA_944383835.1 uncultured Lachnospiraceae bacterium
GCCACTGCCCGGGAGCTGCTGGACGAGAACTACATCCAGCATAACCTGGCCTACAGAACTGGTGAGGAGGCCTTCATCAGTTCTGTGGAATACCTGGCTTCCGCGCCCGTAAAAACTACGGTAAACAATATCCGGGCCTTCGAGGACGGCAACTATGTGTTCCTGCAGACTGTCTACAACTTCGCCGGCGCCGGCGAGCAGGTCGCCTTCGACATCTTCCGCTTCGATGAGGATGGCGAGATCGCCGAGCATTGGGACAATCTGGCGTCTCTGGCTGGCGAGAACCCCTCCGGCCACACCCAGATCGACGGCACACTGGAGATCACCGACCTGGACAAAACCGAGGCCAACCGACAGCTGGTGGAGGACTTCCTCTACGATGTGATGCAGGACAACAACCCCAATAAAACGGCGGACTACTTCGACGGCGACACCTATATCCAGCACAACACCGCCATCGCCGACGGCGTGTCCGGCCTGAACGCCGCTCTGACCGCTCTGGCCGAGCAGGGCATCCAGATGATCTATGACGAGACCCACATGATACTGGCCCAGGGCAACTTCGTCCTGGCGGTGAGCGAGGGCACCTATGGCGGCGCTCCCACCAGCTACTATGACCTGTGGCGGGTGGAGAACGGCAAGATCGCCGAGCACTGGGACGTGATGGAGACCATCGCGGATGAGTCCACCTGGCAGAACAGCAACGGCAAGTTCTAAGTGACCCGGACCGGATCAAAACCCATTGCCCATACAGAAGGATAGACGGGCAAGCCAGGGCTGACGCAAAGGGCGGGAACACCGAAAACGATGCTCCCGCCCCCAATGCGATAAGAATGTTTGCCGATTCCGCCTTACTTCTCTACGCGGATACTGAAACAGTCGGAAACCTGTCTGATGACCTTTTGGAAAAAGGAAATATCGTCATCAGATACCCCGTCTATATATACCTCCGTACCATAATGCGCGCTCCAAAAGTCGCGTTTTCCATGTGTGACATGGAGTGTAAAATACTTGGTCATTTTGTTATATACGCTTTTGTCCGGCGGATTTTCCGACAACAGTTCGGCCAGAAATTCAGCCGTAACAGTACCCTGGATGGAAACCTCGTATCCATCTTCCTGGGGCAATCCATAGGAAGACGCCTGCTCAATTTCCGCCGGCTCTTCTTTCCAGCAGCGGATCACCAATTCATCTCCCGGGCTGATAAAACGGGCAGCAAGGTCTTTCCACCACCCCGATGAAACGGAACAATCTATCATTTGCATTTGGATTTGGCCCATAAAGCACCTCCCCTGAAGTCGACCTTAAAATACGACTGCAGATAGAACTTCCAAAATGCCTGAACGATCGCGCTCCTGGTTTTGCTGCGGGCTGCATCATAGGTCCCCATCCGCTCTATCCCTTACTTCGGCCGCGGCGGGCGTATATCCCGGCCGTGCGTATTGTGATCCCATTATATCGACACTTTGTCGTATTTTCAAGTGATTCTGTCGTGACAGCGCTCTGCGCTTCCATGAAAATCCGGCCTTTGGCCCAAAACAAGGAGGACAACATCATGTCTCTGAAAAACCTGTTCCACAAGAACAAAGAGGAAAAAGCGGCTTCTGCCTGCGGGACCGCCTGCGGCACCGGGGATAAGAAGCCCGAGGAAAAGCCGGCGGCCTGTGGTACGGCCTGCGGTACTGGCGACAAGAAACCTACTGCCTGTGGCACGGCCTGCGGTACTGGAGATCAGAAGTAAGTTCCCTCTTTCCTCTCTGCTCCCCGCGGGCGCTCCAGTCCGCGGGGAGTTCTCTTTCCCATCGAAATCAACTATTGTTCGGAGTGAGGAACGACCATGGAGTATTTTGCATTTCAATGGCATATCACGGAGGCCTGCGACCAGCGGTGCCGGCACTGCTACATCTATGCCCTGGGCAGCCACGCCAAATTCAAGGAGATGGCGCTGGAGGATATGGTGACCGTGATCGAAAACTGTAAGACCTTCTGTGAGAAGGCCGGGCGGCAGCCCTATCTGTATATCACCGGCGGGGACCCCATTCTGCACCCCCAGTTCTGGACGCTGATGAAGATCCTCAAACTGTCCAATATTCCTTTTGCATTGATGGGCAACCCCTTCCATCTGACGGCGGAGGTTTGCCGCAAGCTCAAGGAATATGGATGCCGGAAGTACCAGCTGTCCCTGGACGGGCTGAAGGAGACCCACGACGGCATCCGCCAGCAGCCCGGGTCCTATGACGCCACCATGGCGGCCATCCCGCTTTTGCGTGAGGCAGGGATTGATGTGGCCATTATGACCACCGTGTCCCGGTGGAACGTGAGGGACATCCCGCCGCTGGTGGACGAGGTGGTGAAGCACAAGGCGGATATCTTCGCCTTCGCCCGCTACTGCCCCTCCCAGGAGGACCGGGACGTGTGCTGCTCACCGGAGGAGTACCGGGAGATGATGGAGCAGTGCTGGGAGAAGTTCCAGCAGTATGAGGCCGGGGGCTGTGAGACCACCTTCAACCTGAAGGACCACCTGTGGACGCTGTTCCTGTATGAGAAGGGGCTCTTTGACCCTAAGTCCTACCCGGATGACGAATATGTCTATGACGGCTGTAACTGCGGCAACTGCCATTTGACCATCCTCTCCGACGGGGTAGTCTATGCCTGCCGCCGGATGGAGAGCAAGGTGGGCAGCGCCCTTACCGACGACCTGTACGACCTGTTCACCGGCCCGGCGTTCGACAAGTATCGGGTCTACGAGAAGTTTGAAAAGTGTTCCAAGTGCGAGCTGCTGCGGTTCTGCCGGGGCTGTCCCGCGGTGGCGGCGGGGTATCACGGCAATATGTACGCCCCGGACCCGGAGTGCTGGAAGGAGGTCCAGGCATGACTGTTTCCGAGGCGATCTACCGGCGCCGCTCGATTCGGAAATTCCAGGAGCGGCAAATTCCCAAAGAGGATCTGGAAAAGGTTCTGGAGGCCGGGCTCTATGCCCCCAACGCCGGCGGCGGCCAGCGGACGATCCTCTGCGCCATCCAAAACAAATCGCGGATCGCTCAGTTGGGCCAACTGAATCTGGCCCGGTTTGACCGCAGCCGCCTGGCGGGCAGTTTTGTCTCCCGGGAACAGCCCAGTGCCATTGACGATCCCACCATCCGCAACGGTTTTTACGGTGCGCCCACTGTCTGCGCTGTCTTTTCACCGGATAACTTTCTGTACGCTGTGCCCGATGCCTTCTGCTGCGCGGAAAATATGGCCCTTGCCGCCTATGAACTGGGGATCGCCTCCTGCATCATCGCCAGGGCAGAGGAGACGTTTGACACGCCCTTAGGGATCCAGCTGATGCGGGAGTGGGAGATCCCCGCGGGCTGGAGTCCCCGCTGCTTCGTGGCCCTGGGCTATGTAGAGGGGACCTATCCGGAGCCGAAGCCCCGAAAGGACGGACGGGTACGGATCATAGAATAAAAGGAGGAACGTACATGGATGCGCAGACCTGTCTGAAGAAATTGGGCTATGTGGGAGTGCTGTACTTTGCCACAGCGGATGCCAACGGCGATCCCCAGGTGCGCTGCATCAGCGCCATCCACCATGAGCCGGACGCCATCTACTTTTTTACCGCCCGGGGAAAGGACTTTTGCAAGGAACTCCTGGACACAGGGAGCGTCCAAGTACTGGGCTACACCATGTATAAGGAGATGATCCGCCTGACGGGGGCGGTGAAGCCGGCCCCCGCGGAGGAGCAGGACAGGTGGCGGGACATCATCTTTGAGGAGCAGCCCTATCTGGCCAACGTCTATCCTGGGGAGACCCGCAGCATCGGCATCATCTTCTGCATCCGGGATATGTCCATCGAGTATTTCAACCTGGGGGTGAATCCCATTTTCCGGGAGAGCTACGTCGTCGGAACGGGGAAAACCGCGCCGAAAGGGTATTTCATCACGGATGCCTGCATCAGCTGCGGAGCATGCGTCGGCCTGTGCCCCCAGCGGGCCATTGAGGAAGGCACACCCTGTGTCATCCATCAGGAGCACTGCCTGCATTGCGGGAATTGCTTTGAACATTGTCCCGTTTCCGCCATCGTCCGCAGAGCCTGACGACGCAATGTCCCTCAAATGCAAAACAGCCTGCCGGACCAAGCCGGCGGGCTGTTATTGCGTATTGCCCATCCTCCACATAGTTTCCATTTGGTAACCATGCCACAATATTGTGCGTACTTTACGGTGTCCGCCGCTTGCCGTATAATAAAGCTCATAAGGTTAAAGGCCTATGGCCGCGCTGGAGATTTTTACAGGGGAGGCAGTTTCCATGGAACGCAGCGAACAACTGCACTATTTAAATCAAATCCTTCTGTCGGAGATGCCCCAGTACCAGAAACAGTCGGAAACGTTCCCAAAGGATGATGCTGCCCAGCGGCGGCTTCTCCGCTCGCTGATGAATGTGCGCCCGCCCCTGCCGCTGTCGGCGGAATTTCTGGAAGTCCAGGATGCCCTTCTCTCCGCTGAAAGGGAGGAAAAGGGAGTGGTGGATGGAAACACGCTTCCCTCTGTCCCATCCGATCCCCGCCTGGTGGTTTGGCAGGGGGACATTACCCGTCTGCGGGTGGATGCCATTGTGGATGCGGACAACTCCGCCCTGCTGGGGTGTTTCGTCCCCTGCCACGGCTGCA
>CALWRE010000207.1 GCA_944383835.1 uncultured Lachnospiraceae bacterium
GTCGCCACCTCGTTTAAGTCGTCCACCATAACGATGCTGCCGTAGCCTCCCACCGTTCCGGAATGGCTGTTCTCCGTATCCACCAGCTTGATATGCTCCAGGTCGGAGACCTGCAGAATATCCATAATATCCTTGGCAAAGAGCAGCATGCCGCCCACCGTCATATCGGAATACATATTTTCGTAGGCAATGCCGGCCAGCTCAATATACTTGTCATAGGACATATCCTTGACTTTCTCATAAATCGCCTGCAGGGCGTTGAACTGACGATCGTTTCTCCTGTAGTCGGAATCGATCTTACGGACGCGGCAGTAGGCCAGCACCTCGTCGCCGTTCAGCACCTGCGTGCCGCCGGACAGTCCCCAGGCCGCATACTGGCTGCCCATGTGCTCCGCCTCCGCATCCGTCAGCGTCAGCGTCACCCCGCCTACCAGATCCACAATCTCCGGCAGGGAATCAAAGTTCACGACAAAATAATTCTCGATATCGATATCGAAATTCTCCTCGAAAGTCTGCACCGCCAGGTCCGCACCGCCATTCATATAAGCCCCGTTCAGCTTGCCAAAGCCCTTCCCTTCAATATAGACGAAGGTATCGCGGGGAATGGAGGCCAGGACGACCCTCTGCTCGTCCTTATTCACGGACAAGACCAGCATCGCGTCGCTGTGGCCGGACTTGTAGCTGGTGCCGTCGATACCCAGAAGCAGGTAATGGGTCCAGCCCTCATCCTTGGACACCGCCTGTCCCTCTACCGTCTCCAGCTCCTGCCCTGCCAGCCCCATGTCCAGCGTGGGGGCCTCGGGATCAATGGTCTCTCCCTCTTCCAGTTCCCCGGCATTGAAATCCACGCCGGCCTCTCCGCCCGCGCCCTGCCCGTCATACGGATCCGGCTTCGTCCTGGTCAGGACAAAGGCGGCCAGCGCAATCAGCACTGCCAGAATTATCAAAAGCACAATCAGAATTGTTTTCGCTCTGCTGCTGGTCTTGCGACCCCTGCTGTTTCTATCTGCCATCTCTTTCTTTCTCCCTGTTTCTGCGTTTTCTTGCGTTTGCTGTCACAATTATAACATGCAAAACAGAGATGGCAAGAGAATTCCGTTATCTTTAAGGGAATCGTAAATTTGCACGGGTTTTGGATACAACTCCAACTATTTCAGCGCCTCAAGGGCCTCCGATATCTGCGTCAGACGGGCGCTGGGCGTATAGTCCTCGATTCCCAGGGCCTGCCTCCAGCGGATCGCCGTCTCCTCCAGGTTGTCCACCAGCACGACGGAGCGTCCGTTCAGGCTGCCGGTGCTGCTGTGCTCGCTGTCCACCAGCTTTACGTTCTCGATCTCCCCGTTTTCGGTCACGGACAGCAGATCTCCCACCAGCGAGATGGCTCCGGCTACCGTCATGTCCGTATACATATGGTCGTAGACGGTGGTGATCAGCTCGGTATACTGGCCGACGGACAGATCCTTTACCTCGTCATAGATCGCCATCAGCACGGCAAACTGGCGGTCGTTGCGCCGATAGTCCGAATCGATCTTGCGGATGCGGCAGTAGGCCAGAGCCTCCTTGCCGTTCAGCACCTGCGTACCGCCGGACAGGCCCCAGGCCGCGTAGTATTCGCCCATATGCCTGGCCTCCGCATCCGTCAGCGTAATGGTTACGCCGCCGATCAGATCCACAATCTCCTCCATGGCCGCAAAGTTTACGGTAAAGTAATTCGCGATATCAATATCAAAATTTTCCTCAAAGGTCTGCACCGTCAGGTCAGCCCCTCCGTAGGCATAGGCATGGGTCAGCTTGTCAAAGCTGTTCCGCCCTTCGATATAGACCAGGGTATCCCTGGGAACCGACGAGAGCACCACCCGGCCCTCATCCTCATTTACCGACAAGACGATCATCGCGTCGCTTCGCTTAGCCGTATAGCTGTCCGTCTCCCCGTCTACGCCCAAAAGCAGATAATGCTTCCAGCCCTCGTCCTGCGTCGGGCCGCTCTCTTCGTCCGTCTGCTCCAAGTCCACGTTGACCGCTCCCTGGTCAATGGTCGGCGTATCCGCGCCCACGGTCTCATCCCCTTCGTCCTCCACCTCGCGGTTAAAGTCAATGGGAGTATCCGGCTCCGGCTTGCTGCGGGTCAGAATAAACGCTGCGGCTGCAATCAGCACCGCCAGAATAACCAGCAGTACAATCAGTACCGTTACTTTTTTATTCCGCTTTTTTCTCTTTTTTCCGTTTCCATTACTGGCCATTGGATTTCCTCCGTACATTTTTATCGCTTATAAGTTCTTTTCATTCCGGTCTCATCATGCCGGCAGCCGCCGGCGAAGTCACGTTATGTAATTATAGCGCTAAAATTCAGAAAACTCAATCCTTTTAAAAAAACCTTAAATATTGCCTAAAATATTGCCGCCTGAAACATTGGAAGCGGACCATTCCGCCGCGCTTTCTCAGTCGCATCTCTCAATTGTATCTTCCCATCGTATCTCTCAGTCGCATCTCTCGCCCGGATTGCCGAAGCGTTCGCAGAACCGGGCCGCAGGGGAAGGTTCCTCCCCATGGATATAAAGATGAGAAGTGTCTCCAAAAGAAGTCACCCGAAAGCTGACAATCCCCGCTCTGCGCTCCTCGGTCACCACGGTGGTCACAGAGCTGGGCGCCGCGCAGAAGCCATGCCACAGCACCATCGGCGAGATGCCAAGCAAGTGGCTCAGCAAAACGCACTTCAGGCCGAAATGGCAGAAAAAGACCAGGGTGTCGTTATTGGTTTTTTCACCCCTGTACAGCTTCCCTTCCCTGCGATAGCCGTGATCCGCCAGCAGCCGGTCAAAATTCTCCGTCACCCAGCGGTATTCCTCCCCCACATGGCCTTCCCGCATAATCTCCGTATCCTGCCAGCCGTCATAGCGGTAATACCTCTCGTCCGCCGTCCAGTCCTGGGGCAGCCAGTCCCAGGCGATACGCCGTTTTTCCTGACAGTCCGGCCGGTTGATGGTCGGGGAAAATTCCCGCATCCACTGGCACTCCACAGCGGTGCGCCCCATTTTCTTAATCGTCGGGGCCGCCGTATCCTTCGCCCGTCCCATCGGGGACACATAAAAATCCTTTACCGTCAGTTTTGACAAGCGCTCGGAAAGATATTCCGCCTCTCTCCATCCCTTCTCTGTCAGGGAATCAATGGAATAGTCCGGGTCGCCGTGTCTGATAATCAAAAGCTTCATTCGTTTTCTCTCCTGTCTGCAAAATCTGCTTTAAAAATTTACCCGTACCATTTTAACATAAGGCGGCCTTTTCGGATACCGTTTATCCGAAAAAAACGGCCCGAAAAATGGTCTGAAAAATGGGCCGAAAAAATGGCCGAAAAAATTTACCGCATTTCTTTAAGAATACCCTTTTCTTTCTGTCATACTACCTGCTATACTAGAGGAAAAGCAAGAAAAAAGTCCGACTTGGATCAGGAGGAGAATGGAAATGAGCGTATCCCAGAAGATTGATTTCAACCAAAAAACCGGCTTTATCTGCGATATGGACGGAGTAATCTATCACGGCAACCAGATCCTGCCCGGCGTGACGGAGTTTATTGAATGGCTCCACGAGGAAAACAAGCAGTATCTCTTTCTCACCAACAACAGCAGCTACACCCCCCGTGAACTGCAGCAGAAGCTGGCCCGGATGGGCTTAGACGTGCCGGAAGAGCATTTTTACACCAGCGCTCTGGCCACGGCCGCCTTCCTGAAGGACCAGGCCCCCGGCTGCTCCGTATTTGCCATCGGCGAGGCCGGCCTGTTCAACGCCCTCTACGACGCCGGCATCACGATGAACGACGTCAACCCGGACTATGTGGTGGTGGGCGAAGGCCGCTCCTACTCCTTAGATACCCTGACCAAGGCCACCAACCTGGTCCTGGGCGGGGCCAAGCTCATCGGCGCCAATTCCGACGTCTCCGGCCCCATCGAGCACGGCATTGCCCCTGCCTGCCGCGCCCTGGTCGCCCCGATCGAGATGGCCACCGGCACCCAGGCCTATTTCTGCGGCAAGCCCAACCCTCTGATGATGCGGACCGGCCTGCGCATCCTCGACTGCCACTCCGCCGACGCAGTGATGGTGGGCGACCGGATGGACACCGACGTCATCTCCGGCCTAGAGAGCGGCATGTCCACCGTCCTCGTCCTCTCCGGCATCTCCACGATGGACACCCTGAAGACCTACGCCTACCGGCCGAGCATTGTGTTAAACGGGGTGGGCGATATCGTGACTATGGCAAAAGCCGCGAAATAAGCGCCGCGGCTTCAGAGCAATTCCTTCGTCTTTTGGACAAGATACAAGGGGATATTTGTAAGTGCGCCATCCCTGCGATACCCGCGCTTGGAAAAGCGGATGGCGTGCTCCGGCCTGCGCTCGGCAATATATCGTTTGAAAGAGGGAGCGGATCTGTCTTCCCCGCCTTTGACCTCGACCGGTATGATCTCCGTGCCGTTTTGCAGCACAAAATCGATCTCCCCGCTCTTATCGGAAAAGTACCGGGGCTCTGCCGCAAACTGCCCGCGAAGCTGCTGCAGCACATAGTTTTCGGTCAGCGGCCCCTTAAATTGATAATCACTCTTCAAGAGGATTGCGCTGTTGTCCAGCCCAGCCATGTGCTTGAGCAGACCGGTATCGAAAAGGAAAAGCTTGAATTGATCCAGTTTATCAAAGGCAGCCAGCGGATGCTCCATCTTGGAAACATTATAGACGCGGTTGAGCATCCCGGCAGATACCAGCCATTCAATCGCCTCTTCAAAATCCCGCGCCCTGCCGCCCTGGCGGACCGCGCCGTAAATAAACTTCTCATTGGACTTGGCCAGCTGCGAAACAATGCTGCGAAATACCATTAAAATACGCCCTCTGTTGACCTTCCCATTATGCTTGGAAAAATCGTTTTCATAGATTTCAACCAATTCCTTTTGTATCTGAGAAATCCTGGCCGGATCTTTATCGTTTACCCATGAGGCCACACATTCCGGCATGCCGCCGATGATCAGATAATAATTGTACATCTCCAGCAAACGATTGTGAAAGATTTCCTCAATCTGCTGATCCTTGTGAATGCTTTCATAATAAGCATAGAGTTCCGGCGCCGCCGCTTCAAGGAACTCATCAAAGTGCAGCGGATAAAGATCAAGCAGATTAACCATGCCCACCGGATAAGACTTGGGCTGCGCGAGCAGAGTCCCAAGCAGACTGCCGGCAGCTATGACATGGTAGTCGTTTGCCTTTTCTTTAAAGTATTTCAGCGTATTCAATGCCTCCGGGCACTCCTGCACTTCATCGAAAAGAATCAGCGTTTCTCCCGGCAGAATCTTCTCCCCCGCAATCAAGGAGAGCAGTTCAATAATCCGCTGCGGATTTTTGTTCCCTTCAAAGATGGATTTCAACTCATCCTCTTCATCGAAGTTAAAATAAACGAAACTCTCATAGAAGTTCTGCCCGAACTCCTTCATCAGCCAGGTCTTGCCAACCTGACGGGCACCGCGGATAATAAGAGGCTTGCGTCCAGGACTTTCCTTCCATTTCATCAGGTCTGAAATAGCCTTGCGTTTCATGTTCAGCACCACCTTCATTTCCCTGCATTTTCAGCCGAAATTAGTTTAGCACGTTTTTCCGTGGTTTTAAAGGCTGTTCTGCACGTTTTTCTGAAAAATTATTTGTTTAAAAACACGTTTTTCTGCTGGCGTTCGATTCGCCCAATTTCATCCAATTATAAATCTGAACGCATTTTCCCGCCAGGAGCGGTGTGGGCGGCAGACGGGCGGCGCACAGGCAGCGCACAGATGGCACACGGATGCAGCACAGATGCAACACGGCAAAAGAAAAAAGCCCTGTCAAACAGGACTTTTCTCGTGGAGCCAGCGGGGATCGAACCCACGACCTTTCGCGTGTGAGGCGAACGCTCATCCCGGCTGAGCTATGACTCCGTACTTGTCTAGTATACCATGTTTTTTTTAAAAAGCAACAGGAAATTTTACAAATTTCCTGTTGCTTTTTCTTCTTGTTTCTTCCATATCTACAAGATTTCCTTGTCAAGCATTCCAGCGCCTGCCCTCAGTTCGCCGGAATGTAGGAGTAGGAATCCCCCGACTGCAGGAACCGGACGGGGATGCCGTCTCCGAGTTTTTCAGCCAGATAGCCAGCATAGTACTCCATCCCCAGCTCCTCCAGGTTAAAATGCCCCAGGGCAAAAATGCAGCGGTCTTCTCCCTCCATGGCCGCATCCCGCATATATTCGCAGGCCGTAAAGTCCACCATCTCCAACGACAGCAGGCAGTTGATATCTTCCTCGTTGATCTTGGAGATCAGATCCCTGTCCTCGTCATGTCCGCAGATATGCATCGGCACATGCACCCGGCGGATCTTGCAGTCCGGATTTCCGATGAAGCGGACGCCTTTCAGATGGAAACTGCGAATCAGATGCTCCGCCATCTCCTTTACCGTCATTTCAGGCAGAAGGAAATCGCGGGGAGCGACACTGGACGGATCCACCATGTAAGAATTCCAGCCAAGCAAAGTGCTCATTCCATAGAAAATTCCATCCCGCGGCTGTCCGTCCACCGGAATTCCCGCATGGATATGGTCATGGTTGCGCCATACACAGATTCCATACTGGTCAAGCAGGGCCTTTTTCTTCTGAAAAGCCGTATTGTCCTGAAGCCAGTCCGTGTGGTCGCCATGATTCCAGAACAGAGCTTCATGGACGACAATAAAATTATATCCCATCTTTCCTGCCTGCTTTATCACATCCACCGAAGCATAGCAGGTGCAGATCACCCCTGTGCACTCCTGATCCGGATTGCCATAGAGAATCTTGTCCCTGGTTTTTCCCTCCTCTATCAGCTTTCCCCCGTATGAATTTCCTGCATATTTCTTCATTGTCTCAATAATCTCTGTTATCTTCATTTTTCCCTCCGTCATATGCGTATTTCGCTCTGCGAGCCTGCAAAAAGAGCAAGTTTAGCAAAGAGATCTCCTAAAATATACCGCATATTCATCTCGAAAACAAGAGTAAATTCCCCTTGGATCCGCTGAGGCCTGCCTTCTGCATCCAATACATAGCGGGACTCCTTCCTCGTTTTTGCACAGCGGGGATTCAACAGCATTCCCACTACCGTATTGTCTCCCAGACACCAGCTTTCCCCCGCCGTCCAGCTGCGGCTCTCATCAACGTTCAGTTCCTGCAGCCTGCCGAACAGATGCCTGCCCAGTTCCCCGCACGGCCCAACCTTCAGCTGCAGTTCCGCCAGGGAAACCAGGGCCTGCGAATAGGTTTCAAAGGGAATAACACTTAAATCGCGGCATTTTTTCATTACAATGTTCAGCGCCTCCTTATCCTTGCGGGCGTTTGCCTCCCTGCAGCTGTCGCCTCCCGCCATTCCGAGGGTTGTCCCAGTCCAGACCACATGTATTTTCCCAGAAATTGATTCATCCAGCAAAAGGGCGGCAGCCACATCGGTGAGCGGCCCCATCACGCCGACATAAAGCTTGTTTTGTGCCTGCCGTGCCGCCTCCGCCAGAAATTTTGCCCCCTCTGAAATCTCCAGCTTCTCCGCCGCACCAGCCAAAGCCCTTCGGTTTCCACGGTAAACCTTTTCGGGGTTGAAATCCAGCAGCTTTGCCAGCCTGCGGCATTCCTGATAGCTTTCTTCCATGCTGTCAGCCGATCTCTGCTCGCCGAAATGGGTGGCGACCAGCCCTTGCAGCTTCAGCTTCGGCGACAATATCCCCTGGGCGAGGGCAAAGGAATCATCCCCCTCGTTGGCAGCGTCCGAACAGAAAACCACCTCGATCTGCTTTGATTCCGGAACCTCATATTCGTATTTGCTCATCGGACTCCTCCTCTTACTGAAAACCCGCTTTAATGCGCCCGTGTCAGCCGGCTGCTCACCATGGGATCCGGAAAATGGCGGGCAGACTCCGGCGCATGCCAGCGTTCCGTCTCGTCGTCGTAATCACAGCGGCCCAATATCTTCAGATTCTCATTGAACTTTTCCGCCCTTTCCCGAATTTTCTCGACCGGCGCGCAGCGTTCCCTGAGCAATTTCCTCATCTTCCTTGCAAGTTCCGGCTGTTCCCCGATCCGGTTAACGGATTCCTGCGGGTCTTCCTTCCGGTCGAATAAAATATCGTCCACATCATACCCGTCATAATGGATGAATTTATACCGGCTATTGCAGGCCATCTGGCCATAGGAAAATTCCTGGGTGCGGATACGGATATCTCCGCCCACTTCCGCCAGGACAATCCGTTCCAGATCATCCTCTCCCCCTTCTAGCTGAGGCGCCAGGCTGATTCCATCGATATCCGGCGGCGTCATTGCTCCCGCTATATCACACAAGGTCGGCCCGATATCCATCAGGGACACAGCTCCCATGTAACGCCTCCCTCTTCCTATGCCGTCCCCAGCAAAGAGCATCGGCACATGAACAGAAGGGTCATAGAACGTATTTTTCCCATAATAGCCCCGATAACCCGCGTGCTCTCCATGGTCGGACACATAGAGGAAGACTCCCTCCCGGCCGGTTCTCTTCAGATATGCCTGAAACGCATCGTATACCCGCCCGATCTGATGGTCTTCAAATTCCACCATGCCATAATAGGCGGCGCGGACAGCCCGTACCACTTCCGGATCCGTATCCCTTAAGAGCCTGCCCGTTATGGCCGGATGCTCCGGATATGAAAAACTCTCCTCCGGGATAAAAACCCTGTCGTAATAATATTTATACAGCTCCTTTGGCGCCACATAGGGGTGATGAGGGCCGTATGTACCAACGCACAAAAACTGCGGTTTCTCATAGGAGCCCTGCAGATATTTCTCCGCCCTTTCCACCACGTACCGGTCGTATGCCAGCGTGGGCGAATCCCCGCCTCCGATAATACTCAAACAAGAAGGCCCGCCCTGCGGCGTTTTATCATGCACGCCCCGCTCCCTGGCAAAGGCCTCCGAAGGACGATTGTGGTAGATGGCGGTAAACTCCCCCGCAATGCGCTTGGAAAAACCATGGCGCTGATCCGGCCCTACGAAATGCATTCTTCCGCACAGCACTGTTTCATAGCCCGCCGCGTCCAGGCAATGGGCAAAGGTCACCCGATTGGAATCCAGGGCCATCATATTGCTCATCACCCGGCAGCGGCTGGCTAACTGTCCGCTCAGCATGGACATCCGCGCCGGCACGCACACCGGGTAAGCCGTGCAGGCATTCTGCATGGCTGTCCCTTCCGCCGCAATCCGATCTAGATTCGGCGTGCGGACAACCCGGTCGCCGGCATACCCCTGCTGCTGCCAGGCATGCTGGTCGGAAATATACAATAGAATATCTTTCTGCAACGCTTTCACCTCCCACACATTCAGCCTGAAATATCCCGGTAGGTCACCAATTCCACCCGGCTTTCCTTCACCCACTCCTGTATTTCCGGGCTGACAGCGGCCGCTAGATCATTCATCCTGTACAATGTATAGGAACTCAAATCAAACAGCTCCCGATCCACATAGCCCATATGTCCCACGATCAGGCCATATTCCTGGGACAGCAGTTCGCCGCTGTGTTCCAAGATATAATCTTTCAAAGAAGAATCCCGCTGGTTTTCCAGCGTGGCCGGCTTTTTATACCAGCCCATCCGGTATTCCGGCAGACTGACCCCGGCGATCTGTTTCCAGACAGATGAAGTATAGGGTATCCCCCTTGCATCCGCCAGCTCCTGTTCGATCCGCAGGATGCGCGGCGTTGTATAGGCGTGGCCGTGAATATAGTCCGGCTCCCTGCCAGTCAGCTCGCGAAACCGGGTCAGCTGTGCTTCAAATTCCCGGTACAAATCTTCTTCCGCCGCGTGCTCGTAACCGTTTTCCTCCGTGTCCAGGGAACGGCTCTCCCAGCTGGAGTGAAAGGAACCATCCTCCCGGACAAGGGTAGGGATTGCCGCCGGATCCGAGACCGGCCGCCCTGTGGAAATATTGAGGTCAATGCCGAACGCGATCCGGTCAAACAGAGGGCGAATCCATTCCACGCACTCCTTTGCCCAGGGCATATTGGCAAACAGACCGGTGTTTCTTATGATTCCATCGCGGATCCCATGGATGATTCCCTGCGCCGCCGCACGGGTTATCCCGTAATCATCCGCCTGCACCAGCAATTTCATTGTGTTTTTCCTCCTGACTGGAAAAAGGGTAGATGACAAATCGCCCATTCTGCCCCTCCTCATCACAATCACTATACGTATTGGTTATTTTGTATGCTGCTCAAAAAACTCAAAAGCAAGGCGCGCCATTCCTCTGGACGTGGTATGAATTCCGTTTTCCAGACTGGCCATTGTAAACATATTTTCACCGTTCTCATTATAGAAACGACCAATGTAATAGAAACCATCTATTGAACGGATCTGCGTATCGTCAAAGGTTACGCCAATTTTTTTCTCCACCTCGTCTTCACCGTTTTCCAACAAATCCAGGCTATTTTCCAAACTCTGTTCGCTGTCTATTCCCTCGTGTTCCAGCCAGGCATTGACTGCCCATACCTTATCCTCCGTATCTACCGGCATGAAATGGTATACATCACAGTCCCCCGCTATCACCATTGCGGGCACAATTTCCGTTGCCTTGGCAAAGTCTTCTTCTGTCAATGGGCCATGTCCGACAGGAAGTTCCACCTCATTGTAATCGGCATCATATACCACGCCTCCCGCAGACATTCCGCATCCAGCCACTGCAGCAAAAAGCTCGGATTTTTCCAATGCCAGCACCAGGGAAGTCTGTCCGCCTAAGGAAAAACCTGTGCTGTACACACGAGAAGTATCTATACGATATTCATCCGTAAGAAGGGCATATAGCCTTTCGGTTTCCTCCAGATAGTCATCCCCGCCAGTTGCCCACGGGAGGACAGCAATATACTCTTTATCCGCCGCTTCTTCCAAAAAGCCATATTGTTCTGCCACTAAGATCTGATTATTAAGGCCATGCCAAATAAATACCAGCGGATATTCCCGTTCTTTATTTTCCTCTTCATAATAGGACTCCGGAACATACAGAGCCCAAACGTGATCCTCATCGTCCTCATCATGTACGGACTTTATCAAGCCCAGTCTTTCCCAATACTCAGCTGATGCCGAATCATCGTTTCCAGTAAATCCACGATTCATGGTATCCAGGGCAAATGCACCTATTTCGGAATATTTAAACCGTGTTACATCTAAATCGTCGGAAGCCATGGCCAGCATGGAATCCAAAGGAGTTCGACCATTGCTTCTCGGTTCATCCCATTCTATGAAATCGTCGTTCGGATTCCATGTCACAACTGTATTTCCTTCCGTCTCCATTCCACTTTCTCCCTCTGCTACCGCAACCGTTTCCACTTCGTTCATTTCCTGTGTCGCGTTTTCCTGTATCTCTGTTTCCTGCGTTGGAGCAGGTGTTTCACTCTGAGATTGGCCGCATCCTCCAATCATCAGCGCCGATAACAAAACAATAGCTAATGCATTCCCCAATTTTTTCATGAAATACTCCTTTCATTTTGCATTATATTTGTTTCTTTTTGTCATGCGCTTTATTCCTAAAGATCCTCACCGTTACTGGCGATCACTTTTTTATACCATTCAAAGGACTTCTTCTTTGTGCGTTTAAGCGTCCCTCTTCCTTCATTGTCCCGATCCACATAGATGAACCCATAGCGCTTGCTCATCTGCCCGGTAGCGACGGAAACCAGGTCGATAGGGCCCCAGCAGGTATAGCCCAGCAGATCGACTACATCCTCCTCCACCGCTTCTTTCATCGAGCGGATATGGTCGCGCAGATAGCTGATGCGGTAATCGTCCTCCACATATCCCGTTTCATCCGGCTCATCCACAGCTCCCAGCCCGTTTTCCACAATAAAAAGGGGCTTTTGATACCGGTCGTAGATCTCATTCATCGTCGTGCGCAGACCCAGAGGATCCAAGAATCTTCCCCAAGGCTCTGTCGGCAGATAAGGGTTAGGCGCTGAACGCAGAAGATTTGAATCATATTTTCCTTCTCCTCCAGCCTCTACCACGCGAGTAGAATAGTAGGAGAAGGATACGAAATCCACCAGATTTTCCTTCAATATCTGCTCGTCATCCTCCGCAAAGGGAATCATATAGCCCTGCCTCTCAAATTCCTTTTTTACATAGCAGGGGTATTCGCCGCGCACCTGGACATCCGAAAACATATAGTGCTTGCGGTTTTCCTGCTGGGCGGCAAAAACATCCTTCGGGCTGCAAGTGGCAGGGTAATAAATGCCGGCATTGAGCATGCAGCCGATCTTTGCCCCTGGAATCATCTCGTGGCACAGCTTCACCGCCCAGGCGCTGGCCACCAGCACATGATGAACGGCGTCATGGATAGTCTTATACCGGTCTTCTCCCTCTTGGAAGATCAGGCCAGCCGCCATGAAACAGGCCGACGTCATAATATTGATCTCATTAAAGGTCAGCCAGTAATGCACCAATTCCCCGTAACGCTCGAACAATACCGTAACCAGGCGGCGATAGAAACCGATCAGTCTGCGGTCGCGCCAGCCGCCGTACTTGGTGACCAGATGCATCGGTATATCGTAATGGGTTATGGTTACCAGAGGTTCAATCCCATACTTATGGCACTCGCGGAACACATCCTCATAAAACTGCAGCCCCTCTTCATTGGGGTTTTCTTCGTCTCCCTGCGGGAAGATTCGGCTCCAGGCAATGGAAATCCGCAGTACCTTAAACCCCATCTCTCCGAAAAGGGCGATATCTTCTTTATAGTGATGATAAGCGTCGATTGCCTGCTGGGCCGGATAAAAATGTTCTTTATCCGGCTTAAGCATCGCCCTCTCGCCTTTGATGACAGGGATACGATCCTCCCCCCAAGGGAGGACGTCGGCATTGGCAAGCCCCCGTCCCCCCACATTGTATGCGCCTTCACACTGGTTGGCGGCCGTTGCTCCGCCCCACAGGAAATCTTTTCGCAGAGCCATGGAAAACTCCTCCTTTAAGCTTCTTTCTTTTTCTCAAAGCCAAACGCCAAGCCAAGAGCCAGCGAGATGCCAAAGGCAGCGATCATGCCGACAGCACCCTGGACTGCGTCTTCGCCAAAGCGCAGGAAGTTGAGCCAGGGGAAACCTACGCCGGAGAAAATATAGATTTTTGCGCTTAAAATTCCCATGACCAGAGCGCCGGCGGCTCCGCCGATCATATGCCAAGCCATCGCTTTCTTATCCCGCAGATAAATTCCGTAAATATAAGGCTCACCGATATTCGCAAAAGCGTTCGTCACAAAGCAGCTCCAGCCCAGGGCCTTATTATCCTTTCCGTCTGCACGGAGGGAATAAGCCAGCTGCACGCCAATACCGGCCAGAGTAGCGGCAATGGTAGCCGGACTCACAATAGCATCATAGCCAATCGTAAGCCATGCAGGGAGCAAAGCCGTCAGAACTGCCACATGCATACCGAAGGTGATAACCAGAGTCCACAGAGCACCGACTAAAACCATAGCCAATAGGCCGACCGTATTGTTCATCCAGACAATCAGATCCGCAATGCCTTCCATAACCACATAGCAGATCGGCCCAAAGATGCACAGAGCGAGAGGCAGCATTATCACCATCGTCAACACCGGCACACCCAGCACGCGGATAAAATCCGGGACAATCTTCTTGGCAAAGCGTTCCACATAGGACTGCACCCAGGCAATCAGAACCAGAGGCACCACTGCCTGTGTATAGTTAATCGGATCCATTGGAAATAGCCCATATATGTTGAAGGGCTCCCCACTGCCTACAATCGCCAGCATATCTGGATGCAGCATAACAGCAGCAATCATCATTACAAGCACACCGCTTGTCTTAAATTTTCTTGCTGCACTGGCCGCCACGAAAAAGGGCAAGAAATAATATCCGGCTGCACTTACGATATTGCACAACTGATACAGTTGATTATCCTCTGCCAGCCAGCCCAGATTTTCTGGCCCCAGCAACACCGCCACCATCTTAAAGATACCGCTGACGATAAACACAGGCAGAACCGGCGTAATGCTCCCGCTAAGAGCCCCCATAATATTGCTGCCGATCTGCTTTAAAGTCAGTTTCTTCTTCGGGCCGCCGTCCAAATTCTCGTCGATCGCCGCCTGCGTCTCCAGGCCGCCCAGACGGCATACCTCAGCGTACACTTTGTCCACTCCCTGGCCGACCACGACCTGCACCTGGCCTCCGGCGCGGACCACGCTGATCACGCCGTCAATCTTCTTGATCTCCTCATCCTCCGCCAACCCATCGTCCTTTAAATTAAAACGCAGGCGCGTCATGCAGTGGGTTACGCTGGCGATGTTTTCCTTTCCTCCTACGGCAGCAATAATCTGCTCGGCCATCTTAGCGTTATCAAGCTTTGCCATAATCTCTTCTCCTTTACCTTATTGGTTTGAAATTGTTATGTTTTCCCGGCGGGCGCGCACCGCCAGGTAAATCTCTT
>CALWRE010000208.1 GCA_944383835.1 uncultured Lachnospiraceae bacterium
CTGCGGACATCCATACTCTGCTTCTGCAAAATTGCAAAATTTGCTTAAATTCCTTGGATTCGGACGCTGAATATGTTATAGTGTTCTCAGAAAGGGAAAGCCAGAGACACACGGCCTACCCTCAATGGCTAATTTTTTACATCAGCCGTTCACTATTGCGAGTAGTGGGCGGCTATTTCCTTCCTCAAAAACAGTGGAGAGCGCTGAAATGTCCCAGCGCTCTCCACATAAATATCCGTTCATATACAAGCAAATTCAAGTATAAATAGATTCAAGTACAAGCAAATCCAAATATAAGCAAATCCAGCTTCTGCTCAGCCTGCATCTATTATTTCAAGAACCCATTGATGATCTGCGCTTCGGCCTCCTCCTCGGTCAGACCAAGGGTCATCAGCTTGATGATCTGGTCGCCGGCGATCTTGCCGATGGCAGCCTCATGGATCAGGGCCGCATCGATATGGTTGGCCTCCAGCTGGGGAACCGCCAGGATGTGGGCGTTTCCCATGATGATGGCGTCGCACTCGGTATGGCCATTGCAGGGGGCGTTTCCAATAATCCGGGAATCAAACTTCTGGTAGGAATCATCCTGGGCCACCGAGCGGGAAACCACGTCGGCGCTGGAATTTTCCCCGTTTAAGCTGACCTGGTAATCGCTGACCGCGTTCTGGCTGCCATGGGTCAGGAGACGCTCCCGCACCACCAGCCGCGCTCCGGCCGCCAGCTCCGCCACCGTCGTTCTCTGGGTGGAATCCACTCCCTTGATCTGCACCATCTCCAGCTCCGCAGAACTGCCCTCTTCCAAATAGAGTTCCGTCACTGGATTGAGGATGCGCTTGCCACGGCCGTCGCCCTCGCCGTAATGCTTTTCCACATAGCGGATCTTCGCATTCTTCCCCACATAAAAGCGGTGAACGCCGTCGTGCTCCGAGTCCTGATTGCCGCAGTTGCTGATGCCGCAGCCCGCGACAATAACCACGTCGCTGTCCTCTCCGATATAAAAATCATTGTACACCGTCTCCTTTAAGCCGCTCTCGCTCAAAACCACAGGGATGTGCACGCTTTCCTTCTTTGTGCCCGGACGGATACGGATGTCGATGCCGCTGCCGTCCTCTTTGGAAATGATATCTATGTTAGCCGTCGTATTTCTGGCCGCCATCTTGCCGTTGGCCCGGATATTGTAAGCTCCCTTCGGGACCGTGTGCAGGTCGGCCACCTCAGCCAGTATTCTCTTTTGAATCTCGTCCATTACTGCACCTCCGTTTCCTGATAAAATTTGCTGCAACTGTCCACCGCCGATGCCGTGCCCAAAAGGGTCGGCAGAATCTCATCCCTGGAGCCCTGCTTCGTGATCTGCCCATCGGCGATCACCACGATTTCATCGGCAATGTTCAGGATCCTCTCCTGATGGGAAATAATGATGATGGTTCCGTCCGCCGTCTCCCGCATCCGTTCAAAGACGCGGATCAGGTTCTGGAAACTCCACAGATCGATGCCCGCCTCCGGCTCGTCAAAAACGGACAACTTCGTCCCTCTCGCTAAAACCGTAGCAATCTCGATGCGCTTAAGCTCCCCGCCGGATAAGCTGGCGTTGACCTCCCGGTTGATGTAATCCCTGGCGCACAAGCCCACCTCCGCCAGGTACTCGCAGGCATCCGCCACTGACAGCCTCTTCTTCGCCGCCAGCCGCAAAAGATCCAGCACCTGGATTCCCTTGAACCGCACTGGCTGCTGGAAGGCAAAGCTGATGCCTAAGTTTGCCCTGTCGGTAATGCCCTTGTCGGTGATATCCTCTCCCTGGAAATAAATCTTTCCGGCAGTAGGCTTCTCTATGCCAGCGATCAGCTTGGCAAGAGTGGACTTGCCGCCGCCGTTGGGGCCGGTGATCACAATAAACTTATGGTCGTCCACATTCAGGCTCATATTGCGGATGATCTCTTTTTGTCCCTGTTCAGCCGGCACTTCAAAAGAAATGTTCTCTAATCTCAGCATGTTTTCCTCCAATCTATGTCCCGGTTTTATCCTTATATTTTTATATTTTAGCCCGATCTTTTCACTGCAATCGCTATTATATACCATTTCTGACCGTTTTACCAGTAGTTTAGATTAAAAACCTACCAATTCAGCATGTTTTACAAAAAAGCCTGTCCTGCTGAGATTTTTATTATCTCCCATTCCCTCCGGAATCCGGAAACTCCAAAATCCATAAAAGCCCCCGCACCAACCGGCACGGGGGCATCTTTCAAATCGTCGCCTTGCAGCAGCGAAAATCAAAATCAATGTTGTGAGCAATGACCCTGACCTTAAAGTTCCTGGCGCCGCATATTCCGCCGGCCGTCCGGCCCGATACGTTCAGATCCTCCGGCAGGACGAATTTCACGCATTTGACCAGCACATCCCGGCAGGAAGGGTAGGCGTGGGCCGGAACCGTAATGGTCTTCATCCCCCGCTCATGCTCATTTCCCTGTGCGTCCACCTCCGTCAGTATGACCCCCAGGGCGACGCGGCGGCCCGGGCAGACGTTTTTCAGGTTGATGTCCAGCTGCAGGATCCGCCCCAGGGATTCCAGATAGACATCGCCCACGTCATACACTACGGAGTCCTGGCAGCCGCTGATGGACGCCTCCACCGGCGCCGGGCAGGGTTCCGGCTGTACGACGACGCCGCAGTCCACCTCCACAGCGGGCGTCGGAAAGGTTGCCTCGTTATTTTCTGCGTCCGTGTAGATGATGGACTCATTGACAAACTTGGTGCCGGAGGTGTCGGCTGCATGCCTTATATAAAACTCCAGCGTTGCCCCCTCGTTGGCTGTCGTTCCCAGCTTATCTATCGTCCACCGCAGCATGGTGGGGCTGAGCATGCTGGCGGCCCCCTTTGTCGGCATCAGTATGCCGGTGATGATAAAATCCGGATTGACCGTCTCGTCAATGACAATATCGGTGGCTCCCGGCTTGGAAATATTGGCGGCAAGGTCTGCAAACAGATCCTCCAGTTCCGCATCATCCGGCGTAATCGATACATGGGAGGCGTCCGGATCCGTCGCCCAGTCGCCCAGCACAGCCGGATCGATGCCGTCCGCCCCGGTCAAACCGATGCAGTAAATAACGACGCCGGCCGCACGGGCAGCGGCAGCCACCGGGCTAGGAGGCGGGCCGGCGGTAGTCTTTCCGTCGGTGAACATCACCATGATCTTGGCGTTGGCCGAAGTCGGCTCAAACAGGGCCGCCGCCTTGGCAAAGGCGTCCGCGTGGTTGGTGGAGCCGCCCGCCGTCAGGCCGTCCACCGCAGCTTTCAGCGCAGCCACTGAGGTGATCAGCTGGGTATCCGCCGTTGCCGTTTGTGCAAAGCTGACAATCCCAATCCGGCTGCCAGAGCCAATATTTCCGTCCTGCCCCCCATCGGTGGCCTCGTCAATGATATCGATGAACTTCTTCGCCCCGTTTTTCAGATTGGCCAGAGGGCTGCCGGCCATGCTGCCGGAACGGTCGAGGATCAAGACGATATCCACCGGATTGCTGCTGATATCGGGGGAGGCGGACAGAGCCAGCGTAACCTTCAACGAACCAGAGCAGTCGATCCGGCTGGCACTGATCGTTTTATTGGAAGTATTTAAACCCATAATCCATTCTCCTTTTCTTTTCGGGAATTTCCTTCCCTGCTATATCATATGTAATTGTCCAACCGGCGTGCCTCCCTGTCCCCGAATGTTAAAAAAGCAGCCATGATTTCTCATGACTGCTTTTTGGATAAGCAAAACAGATCCGTATCCATTCCGTTTCAGCGAAGCCTTCAGTCGATCTTATCCACGATCTCTTCCAGAGCCTTGCCCAGGGCTGCGGACTTCTCCGCCGCATCCTCCATCGAAGCGCCCTTTACGCCGTAATACATTTTCAGCTTGGGCTCCGTGCCGGAGGGTCTGACGCAGACCCATGCGTCGTCGGTCAGATCATAGTAGAGAACCTTGGAATGAGGCAGGCCGGTGGGATGAACCTCTCCGGTAGCCAGATCCGTAACCGTATCCTTCATATAGTCGCGGAAGGAGGTAACCGTATAATCGCCGATCCTTTCCAACGCTTCTCCCTGCAGGGTGTCCATAATGCGGGCAATCTTTTCCAGGCCCTCCTTGCCCTTCAGCGTAAAGGTCTTAATGTCGTCCTTATAATAGCCGTAACGCTCATACATGGCGATCATCGCATCCCAGAGGGTCATATCCTTCGTCTTATAGTAGGCCGCCGCCTCGCACAGGGCCATGACGGCCACGATGGCGTCCTTATCCCTGGCGTGGGTGCCGATCAGGCAGCCGTAGCTCTCTTCAAAGCCAAAGAGATAGGTTCCCTTGCCGGTCTGCTCGAACTTCAGAATCTGCTGGCCGATATACTTAAAGCCGGTCAGCACTTCAATCAGCTGCACCCCATAATATTTCGCGATGGCGTCAGCCAGGTTGGTCGTAACAATGGTCTTAATCAAGGCTCCGTCGGCAGGCAGGCCCGTCTTCTCCTTAATCTGGCTGATCTCGTAATCGGCCAGCAGGCAGCCGGACATATTGCCGGTCAGGGAGATGTACTCCCCGCTCTTTGCATCCTTCACATAGACGCCCAGGCGGTCGGCGTCCGGGTCGGTGGCCAGAACCAGGTCGGCGTCCACCTCCTTCGCCAGCTTCAGGCCCAGGACAAAGGCCTCCGGCGATTCCGGGTTCGGATAGCTGACCGTGGGGAAATTGCCGTCCGGCAGCTCCTGCTCGGGAACCACCCAGACGTTCTCAAAGCCCAGCTCCTTCATGATCCGGCGGGCCGGGATATTTCCGGTGCCGTGCAGGGGAGAATAAACAATGCGGATATTTTTCGCCTGAGCTGCAATGCAGTCCGGGCGTTTCACCTGGGTCTTCAGAGCCGCAATATAAGCGTCGTCAATATCTTTTCCGATGGAAACATACAAGCCCGCGGCGACGGCCTCGGCCTTGTCCATCGTCTTTACCTCGGCAAAATCGGTGACAGCCTGTACCTCGGCCATGATTCCGCTGTCATGGGGCGGCGTGATCTGGGCCCCGTCCTCCCAGTATACCTTATAACCATTGTACTCCGGCGGATTATGACTGGCCGTAATATTGATGCCGGCGATGCAGTGCAGGGTGCGCACCGCGAAGGAAAGCTCCGGCGTAGGACGCAGAGACTCAAACACATAGGCCTTGATTCCATTGGCGCACAGGCACAGAGCCGCCTCATCGGCAAATTCAGGGGACATATGGCGCGAGTCAAAGGCGATGGCCACTCCCCTCTGCTGCATGCCCAGCTTGCTGATATAATTGGCCAGCCCCTGCGTCGTCTTGCGGACGGTGTAAATATTCATGCGGTTGGTTCCTGCGCCGATTACGCCGCGCAGGCCCGCCGTCCCAAAGGCCAACGATGTGTAAAACCGGTCCTCGATTTCCTTTTCATTTCCCCGGATGGATTCGAGTTCCGCCTTGGTCGCCGCATCAAAATAGGGATTGGCAAGCCACTCTTCATATGTTTCCTTGTAACCCATAAATATGTCCTCCTGTAATTTCCTTATGGCAGGCCTGTCCGCCTCATTTTCCGGAGCCTGCCGGCGGATCTTCGTCCCTCCGCCGGCAGCGCCTGTCTGCTTTTATTATATAACATCCCGCTGTAAAAAGTCCAGAAACTTCTTGCGTTCCGGCTCCTGTTCTTCCAAAATTTTCAGTTTCTCCGTATTCCGTGCCGGAACCCAAGCCTTATTGGAATTATAGTAATAATTGATCTGTTTCCAATACTTCTCCGGATAGAGGAAACGGATATACAGATAGCGGCAGTCGTCGGCCG
>CALWRE010000209.1 GCA_944383835.1 uncultured Lachnospiraceae bacterium
TAGTAGGTTGGGATATCGTACATATGCGTACAGTTCCGCCGTATCTCCCTTGATACCGTGCTCACATTCCTTCCAATTAGCCGGGCGATCTCTCGATAACTTAATCCATCCACATAATATTTCCGTACCGCCCTTCGGCATCCCAATTGTACGCCCCGAGGAAATAGTCTTCGGTACCGGTTCCACAAATGGTGGGATAGCTGGTATCTCCGTCCATATAAAATTTGATTTCCCCTTCCCCCCACCAGCCGTTGGCGGCGTTAAGGCCGACACAGAGCGCTGTTCCGATATAATGGCCTTTGCCATGAATACCGTCTACAATGGTATGAATACCGTTTTCGACCGGCAGGGACTGCCGGTATTGCGCGTGAAAATAAGCGATATCCTCCGGCACCGCAGTCAGCGTATAATTGATCTGATAATAGCATACCGCCGCAGCGGTTCCCCGATTTTCCAAGGTCATCCGGCAGCCGCGGCGGAACGGCATCTCCCAGAAGCAGTTAAACCCTCGATTCGGTGCGACCATGACCGGCAGCGAGGCAAGAGTGGGAAAACGCCCGGTTGTGTCATCCACATTATGATTCCAGCCAAAAGCAAAAAAATCAGGCAGCGGCACCTCGATGGAAGGAACTGTCTGATTATCCCAGTAACAGCGCAGAATGGTGGAACGGCTCAGCTCGCCCGCACACCAAATGCTTTGAATGGCGCCTTCCCCCTCGATCTCGGCAAGTACGGCCGTCTCCCCCGGCTGAATACGGATGCAGGGAGAAACCTTCCAGCCCTCGCCCAGATCCCTGGCGCAGGAGGCCGACGCGCCCTGTGTACCCATGGCTCCTCTGCCCTTTTCACCACAAAAATTTTCTGCACTGATCGAACGCGTTTTCGCATCCGATAACCGGGATAGATTTCCCATGTGCATACCCAAACCGTTGAACATTGAAAATCGCCTGCCTTCCATTTTATTTTCGTTAATCAAAAAAGCTGAGCTGTTTGGCTTTGGGCAAGGGACGATAATTCGCAGTTTTTCCAAACCGACATACGGCCGGAGGAACGTCTGCCAGGAAAACCGATTCTTCTTCCCTTTGCGTCAGGAGGATAAGTTGCTCCTTCGCACGGGTCATCCCCACATAGAACAGACGCCGTTCTTCCTCGGGGTCGGTGCTGCGGCCCGGAGCTTCAAGGGGAATACAGCCGCGCTTTACACCGCAAAGAAAGACCACCGGGAACTCCAGCCCCTTGGATCCGTGCAGGGTCATCAGGGTTACAGCATCGGGGGTATATTGTTTTCCGCCGCTGCGCTGAACATCGCCTTCTTCGCCAAGGGTGAGTTCTGACAAAAAGGAAGACATATTCCGGTGCAGTACGGCCATATGGATCAAACGATCCAACGCGGGTGTGGAAACGATTTTCAGATCACCCAGGAAATCCTCAATCAGAATATGCGTTTCTTCCTCCAGGCGAGCCTTATACCGGCCGGCCATGGCCAGCCAGCTGTGAACGGCTTCCGGAGAAGATATGTTTTCCGCCTCAATCACGCACGCTTGTTGCACTGGTACCGGCAGAAGCGGCGATCACCTCCGGCAGCGGAACCAGGCTTTCAAAGGCGGCGGCGCTTTCCGGACGAAACCCTTCGGGTCGGTCTGCCAGCTGCTGTGCACGGTGCAGCACACCGATGGTCAGCTTTTTGCCGCACACCGGGCATTTGCCGCCATAATGCTCCGCCTCCTCCGGGTGCAGACACAGCTGGCAATTCCGGTGGCCATCCAGATGGTATTTCCCCTCTTCCGGAAAAAACTCGATTGTGCCTGCCAGTTTCCCGCTTGCTTTGTCGCGGAGCGCCTGCATCATATCCGGATAGGACAGCGCGGTGTCAAACAAGTCGGCTTCCCGGCCGAGCTTGGCCGGTGAATGGGCATCCGAATGGGAAACCAGAGTATATCTATCCAGGGCAGAAAGACGCCAGTTCATCGGCGGATCCGATGACAGGCCGGTTTCCAGAGCGTGGATGTGCTCAGTAAGATCCTCAAAGCACTCTTCAATAGTATCGAAGCCGGAAAAGGCCCCGAACAGGGAAAAATGAGGCGTCCAGATATGTGCAGGGATAAATTCCGCCTGTGGGCAAACATCCAGTGTGATTTCCAGAAGATCGCGGCTGTCCAGTCCCAGGATCGGGCGTCCGTCCGAATGAATATTGCCCACCGCTTCCAACCGGTGTGCCAGCTGTTCGGCCGCCTCGAGGCTGGGAAGAAGAATCACATTATGTATTTTGCGCACCCGGCCGTTTTTCTTATAAATCGAGCTGATTTCCCCAGAAACCATAAAGCGGGGACAATCCTGTGAAAACGCACCATCCGCTTCCAGCCTGTACGCCTCTTTCAGGCGATACAGCCCCTCTTCTGCCGGAACCAGCTTTTCCTTTATTTCCTCTCTCCAGGCCGGATGGGTAAAGTCGCCCGTACCGATCACCTGGATTCCCTTGCGCCGCGCCCACCACTCCAGCTGTTCCGGTACGCAGTCCCGGCTGGTCGCGCGGGAATAGCGGGAATGAATGTGCAGATCTGCAATCAGCATGATGCAGCCCTCGCTTTCTCTTAGCCCAAATTACTGTTCTATTTTGGCGTTACGGCAAACCGGCCAGTACCGTCAGGTCGGTCAAATGCCGTTCAAATTCGACACCGCGGCGCGGGTCGCTGTGCCGGGCAATGGTATCCCGTATGCACGAAAAGGTAAAATGCGTAGCTGTATCGGCAGCCTCTGCAAGTGTGCGGCCCTGCAGTATAGCCGCCAAAACGACCGCGCTGAAGATATCGCCGGTTCCGGGAAAGGAAACCGGAAGCCGCTCGGTCAGTGCATACGATACCGGCCCGCCTTCGCTGCAACAGGCGCTGCCCAGCGTGTGATCGTCCAGCGAAACGCCTGTAATCACCAGGCTGTGAGCACGTGTGGATGAAAAAAGACGTTGCATCAGGTCTTCCACAAAGGCAGAAGCCCACGGCCCCTCACGGTAGGGGATGTCCGCGAGCAGCATGGCTTCGGTCATGTTCGGCGTTAAAATATCCGCCCCTCTTCCCCATTCCCGGATCGCCTGTACATGCTCCGGCCCGAACCCTTTATACAGACGGCCGTGATCGGCCATAACCGGGTCCACCAGCCGTGTTACGGACGGGTTTTGGGCATGCCAGCGGCGAAGGATTGCCAACTGTTCCGGCGCTCCCAAATAGCCGGTGCATAAGGCGTCGAAAACAATGCCCTCTCTCTGCCAGTGCTCAAGGATTGCTGCCATCTGACCGGTGAGATCCAAAAAGGTATTCTGTCCGAAACCTCCCGTATGTGTGGAAAGCAGGGCGGTAGGAAGCACGGAGCATTCTATGCCCGCCGCGGAGAACAGAGGCAGGACAGCGGTCAGTGAACAGCGGCCGACACAGGATATATCCTGTACGGCCAGAACATGGGGAAGATTTTTCATGCAGGGGGACTCCTTTTGTTTCTTTTTGCGGAAGTATATGGTATACTGTTTTTCAAGTATCCCTGAGAAAGGAATGGAACAGGAGTATGATCAGAAAAATAACCGAAGCCGACCGGGAATGCGTGATCGAATTGATGGAGGAATTTTATCATTCCCCTGCCGTGCTCCATCCGGTGCCGAAACACTTTTTCAGTCTGACGGTCGATGAGGTCTTATCCGGCAGCCCGTATGCCGAACTGTATCTGCTGTACAGCGGTCAGAATGAGGACCGGCCGGCCGGCTACGCCATGACGGCCAAAACCTTTTCCAATGAAGCCGGAGGACTGGTGGTATGGCTGGAAGAGCTGTATCTGCGGCCGGATTTTCGGGGACACGGGTTGGGCAGCGAATTTTTCGCCTTCATCGAAGACACCTACCGCGGCAAAGCTGCGCGCCTGCGTCTGGAGGTAGAGGAAGACAACGTTGCAGCGCGGCGCCTGTATGAGCGCCTGGGGTATCGGCCGCTGCCTTATCTCCAAATGATTAAAGAATAAGCCCATGAGGCCGGGGCAAAAGCTCCGGCTTTTTCTGTCGATCCGAATCATGTCAATCGCTGAGATATGTAACCCCTCCGTCTGTTTTTTCGTCAGAGACGGAAGGAAGACTCACTTCTATCGCTGCTGGGAAACAGCAGATTTATTATACCCCCTGTCCTTTCCCGATTGCAACCGTCATCTGAAAAAACGGGTCAGCTGTTGTCATGATGAATGCGGCGGCGGATCAGCAGACGATGGAGTGCGGACCAGCGAAAGGGGATCAGCGGATACAGATAGCTTTTCCCGCCGATGGTTT
>CALWRE010000210.1 GCA_944383835.1 uncultured Lachnospiraceae bacterium
CTGCTGGCGGAAATCGAGAGGGAGAACCAGGCCCTGCGGGAGCTGGCGGCAAACAGCCAGGGGCAGGCGGCGTCCGCCGGCGGCGAGCTGGCCCTGCCTTATACGATGGAGCAGCTCACGGATCTGAATTTTCTGATCGAAAATCTGTATAATGTCAACCAGAGCACCAAAGTGGACACGGAGCTTCTAAACGCGGAAGCGATGCTGGGGCAGGACATGTCCCTGGAAAATCCGGACAGCGGCGGCCCGAAGGTGCTGATTCACCACACCCATGCCACGGAGTATTTTGCCGATTCGGATGAGTCGGATCCTTCTACGCTGATTGTAGGCGTGGGGGATTATCTGGAGGAGCTTTTGGAGACGCGGTACGGGATCGAGACGATACACGACACCACCGTATATCCGTACAACGAAGCGTATTCCCAGGCATTGGAGAATGTGGAGCAGATTCTGGCACAGAACCCGACGATAGAAGTGTTTATCGACCTGCACAGGGATTCCGGCGGTTCCAGAAAGTATACCGTTGAAATCGACGGGAAAGAGATGGCCAATATTATGTTTTTCAACGGAATTTCCCGGAATGTGAACGGTCCCATCGATTATCTGGCCAATGACAACCTGGGGCAGAACCTGGCCTTCAGCTTTCAGCTGAAAATGGCGGGAGACAGTATGTATCCGGGGCTGTGCAAGCGCAATTACATTAAATCCTACCGGTATAATCTCCATGTACTGCCCCGTTCCGTGATCATCGAGGTGGGGGATAACAATAATACATTGCAGGAGGCCAAAAACGCCATGGAGCCGCTGGCGGCCATTCTGAATTACGTGCTGAACGGTTCCTGAGGAGAGGGGAAGACGGGAGGAAAGACTCGTTTGCGATACAAGCATAACAGATTCGCAGGACAAAAGCAAGGGGAAGAAATGCGCCGCACAGGGGAAACGAAAAAAGTGTGAAGAAAAACGCTATAAGTGTGGCGCAGAGAAAGGAGAATGTGTTATGATAATAACGAGTCAGAGGTTGGCCGGGCCTGCCAGGAAAAGGGCGGGATCCGGACGGATTCGATGGAAAAAGGAGGAAATGTATCATGAAAAAAGGAATCAGTTTGCTGCTCTGCCTGGCATTGGTATTGGGGCTGGCAGGCTGCTCGTCCGACACGGCCGGTACGACGGCAGCGCCTACGGAGGCGGCCACGGAGGCTGCGACCCAGGGCGGAGAGGCTACGGAGCCGGCTGCGGGGACAGGAGCCATGACGGCGGGCACCTACACGGCGTCGGCCATCGGAATGAATGACCAGGTGACGGTGTCGGTGGAGGTCAGCGAGGATGCGATTCTTTCGGTAACGGTCACCGAGCAGCAGGAGACGCCCGGCATCGGCGCTCCTCTTGTGAATGCGGACGGAGAGGTGCTGACGGGAGGCGGGGCGTCCCCGGTGGAGTCCATCCCGGCGGCGATTGTCGAGAATCAGAGTCTGAGCGTTGACTCCGTAACGGGCGCTACGATCACGTCCTATGCGGTGGTCAATGCGGTGCGCGACTGCCTGGAGCAGGCAGGGGCGGATCCGGAGCAGTGGAAGACAGAGGTACCGGCTGTGGCGGCCCCTGGGGATCAGAGCGCGGACGTGGTAGTCGTCGGCGGAGGCGGCGCAGGCCTGGCGGCAGCGATTTCGGCGTCCCAGGGCGGTGCCAGTGTAATCGTAGTGGAAAAGAACGGCGAGGTAGGCGGCGATACGCTGGTGTGCGGAGCGATCTACAACACGCCGGACGAGGCGCTTCAGAGCCAGGTGGAAATGACCGACGCGGTTAAGACCACCATCGAGGCTGCCCTGGCTGAGGAACCGGTCAGCGATGAGCACGCCGAGCTGCAGGCCGAGGTACAGGCGCAGTGGGACGAATATAAGGCCAGCGGACGCACGGATCTGTTTGACTCTCCGGAGTGGTACGCTTTGCAGACCTGGAACGGCGGTGATAAGGTAGCTGACCTGGATCTGGTCAAGGTCCTTTGCTACAATTCCTATGAGGGACTGGAGTGGATCGAGGATCTGGGCATGTCCTTTTCCGACATTATCGGACAGGGCGCCGGCTCTCTGTGGCAGAGAACCCATACCAGCACCATGTCCATGGGCACCGGTTTCCTCTCCACCTATGTGGAAAACATTGAAGCGGATGATAATATTACCATCCTGACAGAGAGCACGGGAACTTCCCTGGTGCAGGATGATACCGGCAGGGTAAGCGGCGTGGTCTGCACGGATCGGAACGGCAACGAGTTTACGGTCAGCGCCTCGATGGGCGTTATCCTGGCCACCGGCGGCTTCGCGGCCAACAGCGAGATGGTGCAGGAGTACAATACCTCCGGCAAATGGGACGATCTGAGCAAAGTAGCGACGACCAACCGCTACAGCTGCTCCCAGGGCGACGGCATCACGATGGCGCTGGAGGCAGGCGCTTCCCTGACCGATATGGATCAGATTCAGCTTTTGTACCTGGGCAATGTCCAGGACGGACAGCTGACCAAGTATCCGCCGCGGGATGTGAACGGCACCGATCAGGTGATCTTTATCAATAAAGAGGGCGAGCGTTTCGTCCGGGAGGACGGACGCCGCGACGATATCTGCCTGGCTGTAATCGGGCAGACCGACAGCATGTTTTACATTCTGGAATCTGCGGACGGGGCCGGATATGTGGATATTACGGATCCGGACTGGAGAAGCGCGGACGGATTTACCTTTGATTATCTGGAGGAGAAGGGCTTTGTCGTGTCAGCCGATACGCTGGAAGAATTAGCGGAGAAGCTGGGCATGGATGCGGCGACCCTGCAGGCCACGGTGGATGCGTTTAATGCGGCGGCAGAGGGCGGCGAGGATGAATTCGGCCGCACGCTGTTCTCCACCACGCTGGAGAATGGGCCTTGGGTTGCCACGGCGCGTCAGGCCTGCGTCCATCATACCATGGGCGGCGTAACCATTGATACGGAGGCCCGCGTACTGGATGAAGAGGGCCAGGCGATCGCTGGCCTGTACGCAGCCGGCGAAGTGACGGGCGGCATCCACGGGGCTAACCGTCTGGGCGGCAATGCTGTGGTGGACACGGTAGTGTTCGGCAAGCTGGCCGGTGAGACTGTCGTAAAGGACAATCAATAAAGGATACCAGGGGCCAAAAGGCCGGAATCTCAATGCATGAGAAAACGCTGTAAATAGAAACGCAGAGAGAGTATTGCAGACAGTCTTACAAGGTTTGTATGCTCTCTTTGCGTTTTTGGTACGGAGGAAAAGCTATGGATATAAAACAGCTGGTTACTTTTGCCGCTCTGGAACAGGAAAAGAGCTACATCAAGGTGTCGGAGCGACTGAATTATGCGCCCTCGACCCTGGCAAAACATATCCGTTCTCTGGAGGATGAGCTGCAGACAAGGCTGGTGGAATACAGGGGCGGGAGAATTGAACTGACGGCGGACGGCAGGAAATTTATGCCCTATGCCCGGGAAATGCTGGATACCTATGCGCGGCTCCAGGAAGAGTTTAACCGAAGCCAGACGATTCCCGGCTGTATCCGCGTGGCAGGGGGCGAGCTGATGGTGGGCTTTGCCTTTGGAGATTTCTTTGCGGGAATCGAGAAGCTGGGCGGCAGTATCAATCTTCAGGTCAACGCCATCTGCTGCGCCAGGGTTCCGCAGTGGCTGGATCAGCACGAGGTGGACATCGGCTTTGTCCAGGTGCTGCGGCTGGAGGAGGAGGGGCAGCAGGAGGTCGTGGGACTGTTTGAAGAGGAGCTGTGCCTGATGGCGGCCCCGGATCATCGGCTGGCAGGAATGCAGGAGGTTTACCTGTCAGATCTGAACGGAGAAAATTTTTCCTATACCTATGAAGACTGCTGCTTTACCGACGAGTTCCGCCGCCGTCTGCTGGCAAACGGCGCCCAGCCTGCATCGGAGCTTTTCTTAGGCAGCATCAACGCGGTGATCCATGCGGCAAGGGAGGATAAGAGGCTTTGCCTGATCCCCTATGTCTGCGTGCCCAAGGTGGAGCAGATGGGCCTGGTTCGCTTGAACTGGACGGATTCCTTCAAGATATATGATGTGATTTTGCTGCAGAAAGGGGTATACCACAGCAGCGCGATCAATACCCTGATCAGCGAGGCCAAAAAATTTTCCGAACAAACGAAGCTGAAAGCGGAGACGGAAAAAATCGTTCTTCTGTAGGGCTGCCGCGAAATTATTCCGGATGCATTTCCCCTTTGAGCTGCTCGATTAAAGCAGACCATTTCTTTTTTTCTCCTGTTTGACAGACAAAGTAATAAGAGGCCTTCGCTTCGGAATCCAAGATGGGGATTACCACGCGGTTTTCTGGTTTCCCGGACCAGCGCATCGTCAAATCTGAGACGAAGGAAGGGAGAGCTGAGGCCCGGATCAGTTCCTGAAAATCCTCCTGCTCTGTCTGGAACAGGGTCCTGGTGAACGGCATTTTTTCACGGCAGACATCCCGACAGAAGCCGATCTGGGAAAGAAGAAGGACGCTTTCCCCGTCAAGGTCCTTAAAGGTAAGTCCGTCCTTTCCTGCCAATGGATGCGCCGGGGGCAGGGAAAAGTAAAGCTGTTCCGTTTCAAAGAAAAAGCAGAACAGTTCCGGCTGTTCCACAGGGAAGGGCAGCACAATAAATTGATATACCTTGTCTTTCAATCCTTTCAAAAGCGTATCGTTATCCTTCAGTTCCGTGGAGATTGTCCTATCCGGAAACAGCCGTGTGGAAAGGGTGGACAGCTCCCAAAGCGGGGCCGGGGCGCAGGAGCCAATGGAAATCGTGCGCTGGCTGCGGTCAAAGGCACGCACCTGGTTCACCAGATCCTGCGCCTGCTGCACAACCAGCCTGGCCTGCTTCACAGTCAGCTCCCCATTTTTATTCAAGCGGATTTTATTTTTCTGCCGGTCAAACAAGGCGACCTCCAGGGTTTCTTCCAGCTTTTGCATGGAACGGCTCAGCGCGGGCTGCGAAAGGTGCAGCTGTTCGGCAGCGCCCGACATGGTGCCGCAGTCTGCAATGGCAAGCAGCTGTACCAGCTGGTATAATTCGATCATAGAGACCTCTCCTTTCTCTGCAAAGTTCATTATAGCATCTCGCGGCGGGCGGCACAAGCACTATGCGTTTTATTTATAGCACCGTGTGAAAATGGCATTGTACAAGCGTTTCCGAAGAGGCTATACTATAACTGCAAGAGATGAGGAAAGCAAATCGAGCAAAGTGATTTTGCGGATTTTATGGTTTGCACAGAAAGGAAAACGGAGGTTGCCAATATGAGAAAGGTTGAAACGATCCAACTGAACAATGGGGTTGAGATGCCTTTGGAGGGCTTCGGGGTATTTCAGGTACCGGACCCCGCCCAGTGTGAGCAGGCGGTCACGGATGCGATTGCGGTCGGCTATCGGCTGATTGATACGGCCGCCGCCTATATGAACGAGCAGGCGGTAGGAGCTGCCATCGCCAAATGCGGCGTACCCAGATCGGAGCTTTTCATCACAACGAAGCTGTGGGTGCAGGATGCCAGCTATGAGGGAGCAAAGCAGGCCATTGAAACCTCGCTGAAAAACCTGGGCCTTGATTATATAGATCTGTACCTGATCCATCAGCCGATGGGAGACTATATCGGCGCTTACCGCGCGATGGAAGAGGCCTATAAGGCAGGGAAGCTGCGTGCAATCGGCGTCTGCAACTTCTATCCCAACCGTCTGGCGGATCTGTGCGAGACCGTGGAGGTTATGCCTGCTGTCAATCAGGTGGAGCTCCATCCGTTCTTCCAGCAGGAAAATGCCCTGGCGCTGATGAAGGAATATGGCGTCCATCCCGAGGCGTGGGGTCCCTTTGCCGAAGGCAAGCACGGCATCTTTACCCATCCTGTACTGACGGAAATCGGCAAGAAGTATAATAAGAGCGCGGCGCAGGTGGCTCTGCGCTGGCAGGCAATGCGTTGCAAATGCCATTGCCTGCGGCTACCGGCTGATCGATACGGCAGCGGCCTATGAAAATGAGCAGGCCGTGGGTGAGGCCGTGCGCCGCGCAGGAATAAGCCGAAGAGAACTGTTTATTACCACCAAACTTTGGCTTCAGGACGCAGGATATGATAATACGCTGAAGGCCTTCGAAGCTTCGTTAAAACGGCTGGACATGGATTATCTGGATTTATACCTGATCCATCAGCCGTTCGGCGATTATTACGGAGCCTGGCGCGCAATGGAGCGGCTTTATAAAGAGAAGGCGGTAAGGGCGATTGGAGTCAGCAATTTTTCGTCGGAGCGTCTGGTGGATCTGTGCATGAACCAGGAGATAAAGCCGATGGTCAATCAGATTGAGATACATCCTTTTTACCAGCAGACAGAAGCTCTGAAGGTCATGGAAATGTACCGGATTGTACCGCAGGCATGGGGGCCGTTTTCGGAGGCGCAAAAGAACATCTTCCATCACAAAACCCTGCTTAAAATAGGGCAAAAGCATGGGAAAACAGCGGCGCAGGTCATTTTGCGGTGGCATTTTCAGAGAGGAGTGCCTGCGATACCGAAGACGGTCCATGCAGAGCGAATGGCAGAAAATCTGGATATTTTCGATTTTTTCCTGACGGAAAAAGAGATGGACGCCATCGCCGCCATGGACATCGGCCACAGCGAGATCATTGACCATCATTGCTTCAGTACGGCAAGGCAGCTAAACAGCATTAAAATTCACGCCTGATATGGAAACGGATATAAAGAACAAAAACAAAAATAAAGTTAAAAGCGGCCGTTTGGCCGCGCGGAATCCCTTCGGACCAAGATTTGGCCGGAGGGATTTTTTTACAGGAAAAAAGAAGGAGCGAGGAAGAAAACGCGGGAAAGTTGAAAATCATCCAATATTAAGGTATACTGGACAGGATTGATGCGGCAAGGCATGGAAATGGAGGAGAAGGCGGAGATGGAATTACGGGTGTTGCAGTATTTTCTGGCGGTGGCAAGAGAGCAGAATATTTCCGCGGCGGCAAAATCCCTGCATCTTTCCCAGCCGACCCTGTCGATCCAGATAAGGGCACTGGAAGAGGAATTGGGGAAGCAGCTTTTGATTCGGGGGACAAAGGGGTCGCGCAAGGTGGTTTTGACCGAGGAGGGGATGGTTCTGCGCAAAAGGGCGGAGGAAATTCTTTCTCTGGTGGAGAGGACGGAGGAGGAAATCAGCCGTTCGGAAGAAACTATTGTCGGCGACGTCTATATCGGTGCGGGGGAGACCAATATTGTCCGCTCCTTTGCCGGAGCGGCGAAGGAAATCCAGAAAAAATATCCGGATATCCATTTTCATATTTCCAGCGGCAACGCGGAATATGTGCTGGAATATCTGGACAAGGGGCTGATTGATTTCGGGCTTTTGTTTGGCAGCGCGGATTCTCAGAAATATGAATCGATTCCGATTCCCTTTAAAGACAGGTGGGGCGTCCTGATGCGAAAAGACTGCGCCCTGGCGAAAAAGGATGCGGTGAATCCAAGAGATCTCTGGGACAAGCCGCTCATCATATCCCAGCAGAAGGGGGACGATCTGTACCTGTCCCAGTGGCTGAAAAGGGACCTGTCCGGCCTGAATGTGGTGGCTACCTACAATCTGGTGTTCAATGCTTCTCTGCTGGTGGATGAGGGCCTGGGATATGCCCTGTGCTTCGACAAGCTGATCAACACGGAGGGGAGCAATCTGTGCTTTCGCCCGTTTGACCCGCCGCTAGAGGCCTCGGCCTGCATTGTCTGGAAAAAATATCAGGTATTTTCCCGTGCCGCAGGCAAGTTCCTGCAGCAGCTGCGGGCCGATTATGAGGCAGGCCTGTGAGGCAGGAGGCTGGCAGAGAGGCACAGCCAGGCAGCGGATTAAGAATGTCGGCATAGGCACCGGCAAGCCCCGGCAGCGGATTTTTCCCTTGTCTGGGGCGGGGAGGCATGTTATACTAGTTCCGATATAAATGATGTAGGGGTCAAAAGGAATTTTGACCCCTATGATACCAGATTGCGACGCGAAGCTAGTCCTTTAGGGCTCCGCACTGAGTGCTCCCGCAATCTGCAAAAATATTCATAATCCGCGCATTTTTCTGCGAAAAATGGCTACTTATTCATATTTTTGCGGGTCCCAAGGTCAAAAATCCTCCTGCAAGCAAGCTTGCGTCGGATTTTGACCTTTTGACCCTGGTATCATATAAATCAAGATGAAAGCAAAGGTAATTCTATTATACGAGGAGGTCTGCAATGGTCATTGATCAGAGCAAAATCCGCAATTTCTGCATTATCGCCCATATCGACCACGGCAAGTCCACACTGGCCGATCGGATCATTGAGATGACCGGCCTTCTGACCAGCCGGGAGATGCAGGCGCAGGTACTGGACAATATGGATTTGGAGAGAGAACGCGGGATCACGATTAAATCCCAGGCTGTCCGTACCATATATAAGGCAAAAGACGGAGAGGAATATATTTTTAATCTTATCGACACCCCCGGTCATGTGGACTTTAATTATGAGGTGTCCAGGGCCCTGGCGGCCTGCGATGGGGCTGTCCTGGTGGTGGATGCGGCCCAGGGCATCGAAGCCCAGACCCTTGCCAACGTATACCTGGCCCTGGATCACGATCTGGATGTGATTCCTGTTATCAATAAGATTGACCTGCCCAGCGCCGAGCCGCAGCGGGTCATCGACGAGATCGAGGATGTGATCGGGCTGGAGGCCCAGGACGCGCCTCAGATTTCGGCCAAGACGGGACTGAACTGTGAGGAAGTGCTGGAGGCCATCGTCCATAAGCTGCCCGCCCCGAAGGGAGATCCCCAGGCGCCCTTCAAAGCCCTGATTTTTGACTCGGTATACGATTCCTACAAGGGAGTCATCGTTTTCTTCCGGATTGTGGACGGGACGGTGCGAAAGGGGATGCGTATCCGCATGATGGCCACCGGAGCCGAGTTCGAGGTGGTGGAAGTGGGCTATTTCGGTGCTGGCCAGTTCATCCCCTGCGATGAACTGCCGGCCGGCATGGTGGGCTATCTGACCGCCAGCATCAAGAATGTCCGGGATACCCGCGTGGGCGATACGGTGACAGAGGCGGATCGGCCCTGCGACGCCCCTCTGCCTGGTTATAAGAAGGTGACGCCGATGGTTTACTGCGGCTTGTACCCGGCCGATGGGGCCAAGTACGGGGATCTCAGGGACGCATTGGAAAAGCTTCAGCTAAACGACGCCTCCTTAAGCTTTGAGCCGGAGACTTCGGTGGCTCTGGGCTTTGGATTCCGCTGCGGTTTCCTGGGCCTTCTCCATTTGGAGATCATTCAGGAGAGGCTGGAGCGGGAGTATAATCTGGATCTGGTGACGACGGCCCCGTCGGTTATCTATAAGGTATATAAGACGAACGGAGAGGTGATCGACCTGACCAACCCCACCAACCTCCCTGACCCGGCGGAGATCGAGCACATGGAGGAGCCGGTGGTGGCGGCGGAGATCATGGTGACCACGGAATATATCGGGGCCATCATGGAACTGTGCCAGGAACGCCGGGGCGTGTACATCGGCATGGAATATATGGAGGAGACCCGCGCCCTGCTCAAATATGAGCTGCCCCTCAACGAGATCATCTATGATTTCTTTGATGCGCTGAAATCCCGGTCCCGCGGTTATGCCTCCTTTGACTATGAAATCAAGGGCTATAAGCCTTCCCGGCTGGTGAAGCTGGACATCCTGATCAACAAGGAAGAGGTGGACGCCCTCTCCTTCATCGTCCATGAGGATACGGCCTATGAGAGGGGCCGCCGTATGTGCGAAAAGCTGAAGGAAGAGATTCCCCGCCATCTTTTCGAGATACCGATTCAGGCGGCCATCGGCAGCAAGATCATCGCCAGAGAAACGGTGAAGGCCGTGCGCAAGGACGTGCTGGCGAAATGCTACGGCGGCGATATCACAAGAAAGAAGAAGCTTTTGGAGAAACAGAAGGAAGGCAAGAAGCGGATGCGCCAGATCGGAAACGTGGAGATCCCGCAGAAGGCCTTTATGAGCGTGCTGAAGCTGGACGATAAGTAATGCGGTAGTAATAGTAATACGGCAGTAATGCAAGGCGCCGCCGCATAAGCGGTGAAAAACCGCATAAACGCAGGCGGCAGGGAGATAAGATGAGCATTCTATGTGTGGGACAGTGCGGCTATGATATGATATTCTGCATTCCGGGACGGATCGAGGAGAATGTGAAGGCCCGGATCACGGAAAAATACGAGCTGGCCGGAGGGCCGGCCGCCTGCGCCGCCGCCTTGACCGGGCGCTGGGGAGCGCCGACCTGGCTGGCCTCCCGGGTGGGAGACGATATGTTTGGCCAGACGGTACTCCGGAAGCTGCGGGATTTTGGGGTTGACGTAAGCTTTGTAAAGCAGTTCGTCGGAGCCGAATCCTCCCGCAGCGTGATCATCCGTCACTGCGACAATGGAAACCGCACCGGTTTTAATTATCCCGGCACTTTGGGCGGCGGGGAGCTGCCCCTGCCGGAGAACTGGGACGTTCTGCTGCTGGACGGCCATGAGCCGGAGACCTCCTGGAAGGCCTTGAAGGCCAGGCCGGAGGCGGTCAGCATCCTGGACGGCGGCACGGCTAGGGAGGAGACGGTGAAGTTAGCCAGGGCGGTGGAGTATCTGGTCTGCTCCGAGGTCTTTGCCTCCGGCTACTGCGGGGAGCGTATCCGCTTGGACCAGCCGGAGCGGCTGGCAGCTGTATTTCAGAAGCTGAAACAGCTGGCTCCCCATACGGCTGTTACCCTGGGCGAGAGAGGGCTGGTGTACGAGGAGGGCGGCCAGCTGTACCATATGCCGGCCTTCCCGGTGCACACCGTGGACACCCTGGGAGCAGGGGATATCTTTCACGGAGCATTTGCCTACGCCCTCCATGAAAAGCTGGGCCTGGAAGAGGCCCTGCGCTTCGCCAGCGCGGCAGCGGCCTTGAGCGTACAAAAAATCGGCGGCATGTCCTCGATTCCGGCGCTTTCCGAAGTGAAGGCCTTTATGGCGGAGCGATCCGGGGAGGGGAGGAGCCGGATTATTTAGTACCCTCTCTTCTCAGCAATCCGAGCCGCGCCCAGAACCATGGCAACCGTCAGGACGATCTTAACCAGGGCGGTGACCAGGTCAGCCGCCGGCGCCAGAGAGGCCGGCAGGAAGATCTGGGACAGCACGGTGATATCGGGAGAAAAGATATAGGCGAGGAGGAAGGCCGGGATATTTCCCCCTGGCTTGCCGATGGCCAGATAAAAGAAGAGATAGAGGCAGGGAATAAAGACCATCAGGTTAAAAAAGGTCGGGAGGAAGCCTGCCGCCTCCGAAAACGTCAGATGGAAATAGGACATTCCGCCCCGGGCGAATTTCTGCATCAGGGCGGAGCCGATCTGGGACTGCAGGAAAAGGAGGAGGGCCGAGGGAATATTGAGGAGGAGGCCGCTGACAATCTGTTTTTTCGTCGAAATGCCGGTCAGCTGTTCCATCGTCCGCCGGGGCCTGAACCAGGAGGCGCTCAGGATGAAGGCCGGATAGAACAGGAAACCAAAGCCCGCCAGGGCAAGGAGAATATTAAAAAGAGCGGTCAGGAACGGAGCATGGAAGGTGATCCACCGGCAGGCAGCCTGCGGCAGGGCAAAGACGATCAGATCCAGGGCAAACCATATAAGCAGAAAAATGCGGGCGGCGTAAAGCCGTCTTTTTGCGTCCCAGCGCAAATATTTGAACAGTTCAGTCATTTTTCGTCTCCTTCAAAAAATAATCCTCCACGGAAATGCCGTACTTCCGGCGGATGGTCTCGGTTTCAATCTGGCGGATTGTGTGCCGGTGCAGGATGGCCAGTTCATCCAGCATATATTGGAGTTCGTTTAAGTGATGAGTGACCATCACCAGGCTGCTCCCCTCCGGCATGCACCGAAGCAGGAAACGGCGGATATCGCGGCGCAGCTTTGGCTCGATGCTGGCTAAGGGTTCGTCGGACAGATAGAGGGCCGCCCGGCGCGACAGCCCCAGGCTCAGGGCGATCAAAGTGATCTGCCCGGAGGAGAGCCAGTACAGGGAACGCTTTTGCGGTAAGGCAAGGGAGTCGAGCAGCTCCTGGGCCCGTTCCCGGTCAAAATCGGCAAAGAAATGGCTGTAATAGGCCATCAGTTTCCTGGCGTTCATCCAGCCGGGAATCTGTTCGGAGGTCAGGCAGTAGGAAACGGGGGCAAGGCCGTCGGGCGGAGAGAGGCGGATGGAGCCCTCGGAAGGGGCGATCAGACCGCCGGCCAGCTTCAGCAGCGTGCTTTTGCCGGAGCCGTTGCTGCCGGCTATCCCGATGATGCGGCCGGGCCGCACATGCAGGTCGATCTGGCAAAGCAGAGGATTTTTATTATAGGAAAAGCTTACCTTCTGCATCAGCAGGAGGGGCGTTTCCATCGGTGGGATTTCCATGCGGTTCTCAGCCATTTTTCATGTCCTCCTCATTCTCTGGTCTGTCCCGCGGCGGATTGTCCTGCTGCAGGCATTCCTGGATCAGTTTCAGGATCTCTGGGGCGGAGAGTCCCATCTCCCGCAGCCGGCTGATGAACCGGAGCGCCTGTTCCTTTACCATCTGTCTCGCGGCTGTGGGATTTAACTGTGGGTTTACGAAGCTCCCCACTCCCTTTTTGGTGACGATCAGGCCCTGGGACTCCAGATACTGCATGGCCCGGTGCATGGTCAGCGGGGAAACTTCGTAAAAGACGGCGTATTCCCGGACGGATTTCAGCTGCTCGCCGGGCGGATATTTTCCGCTGATGATTTCTTCTCGGATTCGGTCGCCGATCTGGATATAGATGGGCGCCGCAGCGTCGAAGCCCATGGCTTTCCCGCCTCCTTTCTCCGTGCGCAGCCCTTCGGCTCCGGATGGGGCGGGAAGGGGCGCTCTGCTGTTTCCTAAGTGTTATATCTATGTATAACAGTATAACGCAGCAGCTGCCAGCTGTCAATCCTCTATCCCGCCGCCCCTGCCTTCCTATAAGCCGGGCCGCCCCCTGCCCTCCCCCTTGCGGCGACAGGGTTTTTGGTGTATATTTTTATCAACAGCGTGAAAGAGAACAGTGATTTGAAAGCGACACGAAAGAGAGGAGAAATCCATGGCCTTTACGCATCTGCATGTGCATACGGAGTACAGCCTGCTGGATGGTTCTGCGAAGATAAAGGAACTGGTGGCCAGGGCTAAGGAACTGGGAATGGACAGTCTGGCCATCACCGACCACGGCGTCATGTTCGGCGTCATCGATTTTTACCGGGCGGCTAAGGCGGAGGGAATCAAGCCCATCATCGGCTGCGAGGTCTATGTGGCTCCCGGTTCCCGTTTTGAAAAGGAGGGAGGGAAGGCGGCAGACGACGACCGCTATTTCCATCTGGTCCTGCTGGCGGAGAACGATACCGGCTATCACAATCTGATGAAGATCGTTTCCAAGGGCTTTATCGACGGCTTCTATTATAAGCCGCGGGTGGATTACGAGGTGCTTCGGGAGTACCATGAGGGGATTATCGCCCTCAGCGCCTGCCTGGCCGGGGAGATCCCCCGGGGTATTGTCCGGGGTCTCTATGACAAGGCAGTGGAGGCGGCCCGGCGGTACGAGGATATTTTCGGGAAGGGAAATTTCTTCCTGGAGCTGCAGGACCACGGAATTCCCAACCAGAGGACGGTCAATGCGGCTTTGCTTCGGATGAGCAAGGAGCTTTCCATCGATTTGGTGGCTACCAACGACAGCCACTATATCTATCCCGAGGACGCGGCGGCCCACGATATCCTTCTGTGCATTCAGACCGGCAAGAAGGTCAGCGATACCGATCGGATGCGCTACGAGGGCGGCCAGTATTATCTGAAATCCGAAGAGGAGATGGCAGCTCTCTTTCCCTATGCCAGGCAGGCCCTGGAAAATACTCATAAAATTGCCGAGCGCTGCAATGTGGAGATCGAGTTTGGAGTGCCAAAGCTGCCGAAATACGACGTGCCCGACGGCAAGACCTCCGAGGAGTACCTGCGGGAGCTCTGCGAGGAGGGGTTTGCGAGGCGCTACCCCGACGACGACGGCTCCGTGCGGGAGAGGATGGAGTATGAGCTGGGCGTCATCGAGAAGATGGGCTATGTGGACTATTTACTGATCGTCTGGGATTTCATTCACTATGCCAGGAGCCAGGACATCATGGTGGGACCGGGCCGCGGCTCGGCGGCTGGGAGCGTGGTGGCCTACAGCCTGGAGATTACCAACATCGACCCGATCCGCAACAACCTCCTGTTTGAGCGTTTTCTGAATCCGGAGCGTGTCTCCATGCCCGATATCGATGTGGACTTCTGCTTTGAGCGGAGGCAGGAGGTTATCGATTATGTGGTGCGCAAATACGGGAAGGACCGGGTGGTGCAGATCGTTACCTTCGGAACCATGGCGGCCCGCAACGCGATCCGCGACGTGGGAAGGGCCCTGGATCTGCCCTATGCCCTCTGCGATACGGTGGCCAAGATGATTCCGATGGATCTGGGCATCACCATCGACAAGGCGATGAAGATGAACCCGGAGCTTTTGGCTTTGTATAACAGCGATGAACAGGTCAAATATCTGATCGATATGTCGAAAAGGCTGGAGGGCCTGCCCCGCCATACCTCGATGCACGCCGCCGGCGTGGTCATCAGCCAGAAGGCGGTGGAGGAATACGTGCCCCTGTCCCGCGCCTCCGACGGCTCCATCACCACCCAGTACACGATGACGATCCTGGAGGAGCTGGGCCTGCTGAAGATGGACTTCCTGGGCCTGCGGACGCTGACGGTGATCCAGAACGCGGTGCGGCTGGTGGAGAAGAGCCAGGGGGTGAGGATCGACATCGACCATATCGACTTTGCCGACAAGGAGGTCTTCGAGTCTTTGAGCACCGGCCGCAACGACGGGGTCTTCCAGCTGGAGAGCGCGGGGATGAAGAGCTTTATGAAGGAGCTAAAGCCGGAGAGCCTGGAGGATATGACGGCCGGCATCTCCCTGTACCGCCCCGGCCCGATGGATTTTATTCCGAAATATCTGAAGGGCAAGAACCATCCGGAGAGCATCACCTACGACTGCCCCCAGCTGGAGCCAATCCTAAAGCCTACCTACGGCTGCATCGTCTACCAGGAGCAGGTGATGCAGATCGTCCGCGACCTGGGCGGCTATACCCTGGGACGAAGCGACCTGGTGCGCCGGGCGATGAGTAAGAAAAAGGGCGACGTGATGCAGAGGGAGAGGCAGAACTTTATCTATGGAAACCCGGAGGAGCATGTGGAAGGCTGCATCAACAAAGGCATCCCGGAACAGGTGGCGGCCACGATCTACGATGAGATGCTGGACTTTGCCAAGTATGCCTTCAACAAATCCCATGCGGTGGCCTACGCCGTGGTCTCCTATGAGACCGCCTGGCTGAAATATCATTACCCGGTGGAGTTTATGGCGGCCCTGATGACCTCGGTGATCGACAACAATTCCAAGGTCAGCGAGTATATCCTGACCTGCCGGCAGATGGGCATCCGCCTGCTGCCGCCGGATATCAACGAGGGGCATACCGGCTTTTCCGTCTCCGACGGGGCGATCCGCTACGGCCTTTCGGCCATCAAGAGCGTGGGCCGCAACGTGATCCAGAAGATCGAGGAGGAGAGGGAGGCGGCCGGGCCCTTCACCAGCCTCAAGGATTTCATCTGGCGGATGGACGGCGGCGAGGTGAATAAGAGGGTGCTGGAAAACCTGATCAAAAGCGGGGCCATGGACTGCCTGCCCGGCACCAGGCAGCAGAAGATGCTGGTATGCGCCGACCTGTTGGACAGGCGCAGCCGGGAGAAAAAGAGCAGCTTAAGCGGGCAGATGAGCCTTTTCGACCTGATGGGAGAGGAGGACCGGGAGGAGTACGAGGTGACCTTCCCCAATGTGGGCGAGTATCCGAAGGAGCAGCTTCTGGCCCTGGAAAAAGAGGTGCTGGGCATCTATTTAAGCGGCCATCCGATGGAGGCGGTGGAGGGTTTGTGGGAGAAAAACATCACGGCCAAGAGCAATGATTTCATTGTGGACGATGAGACCGGCCGGGCCGTGGTGGCCGACGGGGTGACCGTGGTAATCGGCGGCATGATCACCGATAAGACGGTTAAGACCACCAAGACCAACCAGCTGATGGCCTTCCTGACCATAGAGGACCTGGTGGGCACCGTGGAGGTATTGGTATTTCCGCGGGATTATGAGAAATACAAGGAGCTGTTCACCCAGGATCGGAAGGTCTTTATCCGGGGAAGAACCTCCATCGGAGACGATCCCAAGGGGAAACTGATCCTGGAGGCCATTATTCCCTTCGATCAGGCGCCCAGGGAGCTCTGGATCCAGTTTGACGACAGGGCCGGCTATGAAAAGGGAATCGACGAACTGACGGCCCTGTTAAAGGAGGAGGATGGAAACAGCCCGGTTATCATCTATCTGCGCAAGGAAAGGGCGAAAAAAATCCTGCCGCCCAATTGGAATGTGGGGCTGGACGGGGATCTGGCCGCAAGGCTTCAGGCCCGTTTCGGGGCGGAAAATGTGAAAGTGGTGGATAAGCCTATTGAAATGCGTAAAAAAATGAATTACAATGGACGGTGAATCCATCTTTCAGGAGGTGTAAAAAATGAGCAATGTGCATACGATTGGCGTGCTGACCAGCGGCGGCGACGCTCCCGGCATGAATGCGGCGATTCGTGCGGTGGTGCGCACCGGTATTGCCAAGGGATTGAACGTAAAGGGAATTCTGCGCGGCTATGCCGGGCTTTTGAATGAAGAGATCAAGGATATGGATTCCCGCAGCGTGTCCGATATTATCCAGAGGGGCGGTACAGTGCTCTATACGGCCCGCTGCGAGGAGTTTAAAAACCTGGACGTCCAGGAGAGGGCGGTGCAGATCCTGCGCAAGCACGGGATCGACAGCCTGGTGGTCATCGGCGGAGACGGTTCCTACCGGGGAGCCGGGGCGCTGGCGAAGCTGGGGATCAATACCATCGGCCTGCCGGGAACCATCGATCTGGATATCAGCTGCACCGACTATACTATCGGCTTTGACACGGCGGTCAACACGGCTATGGAGGCCATCGACCGGGTCCGTGATACCTCCACCTCCCATGAGAGATGCAGCATTATCGAGGTGATGGGCCGCAGCGCCGGCTACATTGCCCTCTGGTGCGGGCTGGCAAACGGGGCGGAGGACGTGCTTCTGCCGGAGCGCTATGACAACAACGAGCAGGCGATTATCAACCGCATCATTGAGCACCGCAATAAGGGCAAGGCGCACCATATTATTATCAATGCCGAGGGCATCGGCCATTCGGCCAGCATGGCCAAGCGCATCGAGGCGGCCACCGGCATCGAGACCAGGGCGACGATCCTGGGCTATATGCAAAGAGGCGGCACGCCCACCTGCAAGGACAGGGTTTATGCCTCCATTATGGGCTCCAAGGCCGTGGATCTTCTGATCGAGGGGGAGAAGAACAAGGCCGTGGGCTATCTGGACGGCAAATTCCAGGCGGTGGATTTTGAGACCGTGCTGCATTCGAGAAAGGATATTCCGGAATATCAGTATCAGGTATTCCAGGTTCTGTCGGGCTACAAAAAATCGGGGGAGGACTGACAGGATAAGGAGAAGGAGCGGTGGGGAACGGAGGTGAAAAAGTGCCGGAAGATTATAAAGAGGAAATCCGCAAGGAGGAAATTCGTAAGGAAGTAAAAGAAGAACTTCATCAGGAAGTGCGCGCGGACGGGATCGCCGAGGAGGATAAAACCCTGGATGTGGTGGAGGCCACAAACGATCCCGAGGTCCTCTATGAGGATCTGGTTCGCTGCATCAAGAAATACCATCCGTCGGACGATCTGTCCATGATCCGCCGCGCCTTCGAGATTGCCAGGGACGCCCACCAGGGGCAGAAGAGGAAGTCGGGCGAGCCCTATATCATTCATCCGATCCATGTGGGGATTATCCTGGCAAATTTGGAGCTGGACAAGGAAAGCATTATCGCCGGGATCCTGCACGACGTGGTGGAGGATACCGATATGACCCTGGACGATGTGAAGGCGGTCTTCGGTGAGGAGGTAGCCCTTCTGGTAGACGGGGTTACCAAGCTGACCCAGCTGTCCTGGTCCAAGGATAAGCTGGAGCTGCAGGCAGAGAACCTGCGCAAGCTGTTTCTCGCCATGGCGAAGGATATCCGGGTGATCCTCATCAAGCTGGCGGACCGGCTGCACAATATGCGTACCCTGGAGTACATGACGCCGGCCAAGCAGAGGGAGAAGGCCACGGAGACGATGGATATCTACGCTCCTCTGGCGGACCGTCTTGGTATCAGCAAGATCAAGATCGAGCTGGACGATCTGTGTCTGAAATACCTGGAGCCCCTGGTCTACGAGGAGCTGACCGAGAGCCTGAATATCCGCAAGGAGAGCCGGGAGGCCTTTGTGGAGGGGATTGTCCGCGAGGTCAAGGCCCATATGGACGAGGCGGGAATCCAGGCGGAGGTATACGGCCGGGTCAAGCATCTGTTCAGCATTTTCCGCAAAATGGTCAACCAGGGAAAGACCCTGGATGAGATTTACGATATTTTTGCCATCCGGATCCTGGTGGATTCGGTGAAGGACTGCTATGCGGCCCTGGGCATTATCCATGAGATGTATAAGCCCATCCCTGGGCGGTTCAAGGACTATATCGCAATGCCCAAGCCCAATATGTACCAGTCCCTGCACACGACGTTAATCGGCAGCAACGGCCAGCCCTTTGAGATCCAGATCCGCACCTACGACATGCATCGGACGGCGGAATACGGCATCGCGGCCCACTGGAAATACAAGGAGACCGGCGGAGGCACCGGCCTGACCCGCGAGGAGGAGAAGCTGAGCTGGCTGCGGCAGATCCTGGAATGGCAGCAGGATATGTCGGATAATAAGGAGTTTCTGTCCTCGGTGAAAACCGACTTTAATATTTTCTCCGAGAGCGTGTACTGCTTTACGCCCAGCGGCGATGTGAAGGCCCTGCCCAACGGCTCCACCCCTGTGGACTTTGCCTACAGTATTCACAGCGCGGTCGGCAATAAGATGGTCGGGGCCAGGGTCAACGGCAAGCTGGTTCCCATCGACTATGAGCTGCAAAACGGCGACCGGGTGGAAATCATCACTTCGCAGAATTCCAACGGCCCCAGCCGCGACTGGCTGAAGATTGCGAAAAGCGCCCAGGCCCGCAGCAAGATCAATCAGTGGTTCAAGACCCAGAACAAGGAGAGCAACATCGCCAAGGGCAAGGACCTGATCGACAAATACTGCAAGAGCAAGAGCATTGTTTTCAGCGATATCAACAAGCCGGAGATCATCGAGCGCGTCCTGCACAAGTACGGGTTCCGCGACTGGGACGCCCTGCTTGCCGCCATTGGCCACGGAGGGTTGAAGGAAGGCCAGATCATCAATAAGATGGTGGAGGAGTACGAGAAGCAAAAGAGCAAGGAGATCACCGACGAGAATGTGATTTCCACCCTTTCCTCTCAGCAGAATACCCCTCCGACCCAGATCAAATCGAAGAGCGGCATCGTAGTCCGCGGCCTGGACGACCTGGCGGTGCGCCTGTCCAAGTGCTGCAGCCCGGTTCCCGGCGACGAGATCGTCGGCTTTGTGACCCGCGGCCGGGGGATTACGATTCACCGCACCGACTGCATCAATGTGATGAACCTGCCGGACATTGAGAGAAGCCGCCTAATCGACGCGGAGTGGCAGGATTCGGCGGAGAGCCTGAATAAGTACTCGGCGGAGATTAAGATTTACGCCCACAACCGGGTGGGCCTGCTGGTGGACATCTCGAAGATCTTTACCGAAAGGCAGATCGATATCAAGGCCATGAATACCCGGATCAGCAAACAGGATGTGGCGACCATCTCCATGTCCTTTGAGACCAAGAACCGGGATGAGCTGCGGTCCCTGGTGGAGAAACTTCGACAGATTGAAGGAATCGTGGATATAGAAAGGACGACCGGCTGATGAGGCTTGAACTGATTCATGTTGGCATGGTAACGACCAACTGCTATCTTCTGACCAATGAGGAGACGGGGGAGGCGGCCCTCATCGATCCGGGGGACGAGGCCGACCGGTTGCTTGCCTGCTGCCGGGGGCGGAGGCTCACGGCGGTTCTGCTGACCCATGGACATTTTGATCATATGATGGCTGTGCCGAAGCTTAAGGAGGCCGCCGGCGTCCGGGTATATGCCCCGGCTGCGGAGGCCCCCCTCCTTATGGACAGCGAGGAGAATCTCTCCGGTTCCTGGCAGGGCCGCCCCACCGCCTTTGAGGCGGATGTGCTTTTGCAGGACGGGGAGGAATTCGATCTGCTGGGGACGCAGGCCCGGCTTATTTTGACGCCGGGACATACGGCGGGGAGCAGCTGTTATTATCTGCCGGAGCTTGGCTGGCTTTTTTCCGGGGATACTTTGTTCTGCGAAAGCTATGGACGGGTGGATCTGCCCACGGCCATGCCGGAACGCATCGGGCCGTCCGTAAGGGAGAAGCTTTTGGTGCTGCCGCAGGGGACGCGGGTATTTCCCGGCCATGGGGCGAGTACGGATATAGCTTATGAGAGACGGTATAATCCCCTGGCGCAGGGGTGGAAAGAGGACAATGCGAAATGATATGGCTGCAGATGAACGACGACAGCTATGAATACGATGTGAGAGGCCTGCTGATGGCCTTTTATCCCACGGAGGAGATTATAAAAACAGGAGAGGCGCAGCCGGTGGAAAACTGGCGGCGCCATCTTACGGTGAAGCTGGCGCCGGAGGGGATCGAAGCGGTTCTGGCCTGCCGCTGGGACGATGAGGATGGGCTGAAGGAAACCAGCCTGACAGGGCGCAGGGCCATGGACAGGGCGGACCGCCGGGAGACGAAATCCATCCTGAAGCGGATGGTGTACGATATTTTGTCCCAGGATACCGGAAAAACCCTTCCCTGGGGAACCCTCACCGGAATCCGCCCGGTGAAGATTGCCTCCGGTCTTCTGGAGGAAGGAAAGAGCGAGGAGGAAATCGTCGCTTATATGAAGCGGCAGTATCTGGTCAGTGATGCGAAGGCCGCGCTCAGCGCCCAGATCGCCCGGAGGGAAAAGCGGATTCTCTCTGAAATCGACTACCAGGACGGCTACAGCCTCTATGTGGGGATTCCCTTCTGTCCCACCACCTGCCTGTACTGTTCCTTTACCTCCTACCCATTCAGCCGCTGGGAGCCGCGGGCGGACGAGTACGTGGCGGCGGTGGAAAAGGAGCTTCTCTATACGGCCCAGGCTTTTGGCGGCCGCAAGCTGAATACCGTCTATTTCGGCGGAGGGACGCCGACCACCCTCTCGGCAGCGCAGCTTAACCGCATGCTTACCTTTATCGAGGAACATTTTGATTTTTCATATTTAAAAGAGTATACGGTGGAGGCCGGACGGCCGGACAGCATCACGGCGGACAAGCTGAAAACGCTGAAAACCCATGGAATCAGCCGGATCTCCATCAATCCGCAGACCATGCAGCAAAAGACCCTGGATCTGATCGGCCGCCGTCATACAGTGGAGCAGATCAAAGAGGCCTATCATCTGGCGCGGGAGCTTGGCTTTGACGATATCAATATGGATCTGATCCTGGGACTGCCCCAGGAGACCATCGACGACGTGCGCAGCACAATGGAGGAGATCAAGGCTCTGGGGCCGGATAATGTGACGGTGCATTCGCTGGCCATCAAGCGGGCGGCCCGGCTGAATATTTTCTGGGAACAATATTCCCATATGCAGATGGAAAATTCCGACGAGATTATGGCTGTGGCGGCAAAGACTGCCGGGGAGCTGGGACTTTTCCCTTACTACCTCTACCGGCAGAAAAACATGGCCGGGAATCTGGAGAATGTCGGCTATGCCGCCCCCGGAAAGGAAGGCATCTACAATATCCTGATCATGGAGGAGAAGCAGAGCATCGTGGCCGTAGGGGCGGGAGCCACCACCAAGGCCGTCCGTCCCGACGGGAGGATCGAGAGAGCCGACAATGTGAAGGATGTGGATCTCTACCTGTCTCGGGTGGATGAGATGATTGAGAGAAAGAAAAGATTGTTTGACTGGATGTAATCGTTGATTGGATTTAATCGGAAAGGGGCTGTCGAAGGACAGCCGAGCGGATGCCGGCGGGGAGACCTACCGGCATTTTTCACACATCCGGCGGAAATATTGAAAAATCGGCTCTCCGGATACGGCCTCCGGCCTTGCAAAACGCCCCCGCAGCCGTTCGGGATGCCATTGGACGGCCAGGATGGGGAGGGTTTCGTGGGCGACGGCCTCCACGACCCCGTCGGGGGCGGTCTGGATGACCGTCAGCCCTTTACCGATTCGGTCCAGGGCCTGATGGTGGGCGCTGTTGACGGTAAAGGAGGTCCGGCCGTAGAGGCGGGCCAGCAGGCTCCCCTCCGGGCAGGAGGCAGGGTGCAGGGCGTCCCCTTTTGCCGTGCGGTGGATGTGGGGCTCTGCCAGGTTCTGGATCAGGGAGCCGCCGAAACAGACGTTGATCAGCTGGATGCCGCGGCAGATGCCAAGAACCGGCTTGCCCGCCTGCAAAAATGCCTCCAGGGCGGCAAGCTGACGAAGATCCAGCTCCCGGTCGATGGAGACGGAACCACGGTTTGGCTGGCCGAAGAAGGAGGGGTCCATATCGCCCCCTCCCGGCAGCAGCAGCCCGTCATAGGGGGAGGCGTCCGGATGAGTGGGGAGGGAGGTTTCAGCCTCCAGCCCCCAGGCCGCCAGGGCGGCGGTGTAGTTGACGGTGAGGCGGGGGAAACCCGCAATCCATATTTTCATAAAGGTTCCTTTCCTATAGGGAGGGGCCGTTTTGCAGAAAAACGGAAAAATTCAGGTAAGCGGCAAACACCAGCCAGAGAATATAGGGAAGCTGCAATAACCCCGGTAGAGGCCGGATGCGGAAAAAGGAGACCGTCATGGCGATGACGACGGCCAGCAGGAGAAGGAGCAGAAAGAAGGCCTCCAGGACTAAGCCGCAGCCAAAAAACAGCGGGGCCCAGAGGAAGTTGAGGAAAAGCTGCAGCCCATAGAGGGACAGAGCCTTTCCCTTCCCGTCCTGGCCCGATTCCCAGATGAGAAAGGACGAGATTCCCATCAGGATATAGAGGACGGTCCAGACGATGGGAAAGAGGGAGGCGGGCGGGCTTACATCGGTCTTCTCCAGAGATTGGTAGGCGGCGAAGCCTCCGCGGGAGATCAGGGAGGAAAGCTGTCCCACAAAGAGGGGAATCAGTACGGCGATAAATAATTTTTCGATTTTTTCCTTCATCAACAAAAACCACCGAAAACGCTGATTTACAACAGTATATGTTTTTTTCGGCATGCATAGCCCGAAAATTGCTTGATTTTCCGAATGAAATCCGATATAGTAAAAACAGACGTGCGACTGGCGGAAAGTGGAGCATACCACAGGGAGCACGCCTTAGAGGAAAATGCCGACCGCCTGGGCGCCTGATCTATGGGATGCCCAGGCGGTTTTTCTGCTTTATGAGAAAATTCGTTCCCATGAAGCAAACGAGCCGCCGCCACAAGAATGAGGAGGATTGAAATACGATGGAGAAAAGATCGCTGAAGCAGGAGCTTCTGGGAAACGCCTATCCGGGCAGGGGGATTATCCTGGGCCGGTCCGAGGACGGGAAAAAAGCTGTGGCCGCTTATTTCATAATGGGGCGCAGCGAGAACAGCCGCAACCGTATCTTTGTGGAGGAGGGAGAGGGGATTCGCACCCAGGCCTACGACCCTTCCAAGATGACCGATCCCAGCCTGATTATTTACGCCCCGGTTCGGGTGCTGGGCAATAAGACGATTGTGACCAACGGCGACCAGACCGACACGATTTACGAGGGGATGGACCATCAGCTGACCTTCGAGCAGAGCCTGCGCAGCCGTACGTTTGAGCCCGACGGCCCCAACTATACCCCTAGGATATCCGGCGTCATGCATATCGAGGGAGGCAGCTACAATTACGCCTTGTCTATTTTAAAGAGCAGCGACGGAAATCCGGAATCCTGCCAGCGCTTTACCTTTGCCTACGAGGCCCCGCTTGCAGGGGAGGGGCATTTTATCCATACCTACATGCACGACGGCGATCCCCTGCCCAGCTTCGAGGGAGAGCCGAAGCGGGTGGATATAAGCGGGGATATCGACGCCTTTACTTCGCTGGTCTGGAACAGTCTCAACGCGGACAACAAGGTCTCCCTTTTCGTCCGCTACATCGATATCGCCACCGGCGACTGGGAAACCTGCATTGTCAATAAGCACGAGGAAAACGAAAGGTAAGAACAGAGGAAGGAGAACTCAGATGAAAGAACTGGAACTGAAATACGGCTGCAACCCCAATCAGAAGCCGGCCCGGATTTTTATGAACGAGGGAAAGGAGCTGCCGGTAAAGGTGCTGAACGGACGCCCCGGTTACATTAACTTTCTGGACGCCTTAAACGGCTGGCAGCTGGTGAAGGAATTAAAGAAGGCCACCGGCCTGCCGGCAGCCGCCTCCTTTAAGCACGTATCCCCGGCAGGGGCGGCGGTGGGCCTTCCCCTTTCCGACGTGCTGAAAAAAATATACTGGGTGGACGACCTGGGCGAGCTGTCGCCTCTGGCCAGCGCCTATGCCAGAGCCAGGGGGGCGGACCGGATGTCCTCTTTCGGCGACTTCATCGCCCTCTCCGACGTCTGCGACGCCTGCACGGCCCGGATGATCAAGAGAGAGGTCTCCGACGGGGTGATCGCTCCCGGCTATGAGGAGGAGGCCCTGGAGATTCTGAAGTCCAAAAAGAAGGGCGGCTACAATGTAATCGAAATCGACCCGTCCTACGTGCCGGAGCCGGTGGAGCGCAAGCAGGTCTACGGCGTGGTGTTCGAGCAGGGAAGAAACGAGCTGGAGATCAATAGGGAGCTTCTGCAGAATGTGGTGACGGCCAACCGGGATATTCCGGAGGAGGCCCTGCGGGATCTGATGATCGCCCTGATTACGCTGAAATATACCCAGTCCAATTCGGTCTGCTATGTGAAGGACGGCCAGGCCATCGGCATCGGGGCCGGCCAGCAGTCCCGTGTGCACTGCACCAGGCTCGCCGGAAATAAGGCGGACAACTGGTATCTGCGCCAGGCTCCCCAGGTGCTGTCCCTGCCCTTCAAGCCGGGAATCAAGAGAGCTGACCGGGACAACGCCATCGACGTTTATATCGGGGACGATTACATGGATCTGCTGGCCGACGGTCGCTGGGAGGCGGTGTTTACGGAGAAACCGCCTGTGTTTACAAAGGAAGAAAAGAGAGCCTGGCTGGACGGCCTTACGGGAGTGGTCCTGGGCTCCGACGCCTTCTTCCCCTTCGGCGACAATATCGACCGGGCGGCGAAAAGCGGGGTGAAGTACGTGGCGGAGCCCGGAGGCTCGGTGCGGGACGACGATGTGATCGACGCCTGCAACCGTTACGATATGGCGATGGTATTTACCGGCATTCGCCTGTTCCATCACTAATAAATTCAGGCGGCTTCGTCCTGTGCGTCTGTTAGATAGCGGGCGGAGAGGGCCTCGGCGATCTGCTCCACCATATCGCTGGTGAAGGGGTTGCTGAGGCCCGCATTCGCCAGGGGCTCCAGGTAACCGCAGTTCAAGGTGTTCTGCGTGATGCTGCGGTAGGCGGCCAGGGCTGCGGGGCGGCTCTCTTGGGAAAGCTCCCAGATCTCGAAGGCCGAGGCGGCGCTGGTGGCATAGCTGATATAGTAGAAGGGCGTCTCAAAATGGTGGTGGATGTCCACCCACTCATAGTAAACAGGATAGCCGAAATATTCCTGATACAGTTCCCCGTGCAGGAGGTTCATCTCATCGACCGTCATATCGGGGTTTTCAAAAACCCTCTGCTGGAATTCGTCCTCGCAGCAGCCGGCAAGGATGCTGTAGAGCAGGTTGTAGATGACGGAAATCTGCATCGTGTCGGCGCTGGAACCGTAGATTTCCGGATAATAGTGGAACATCAAAAGCTCCAGGCCCTGGGAGTGAACCTCCGCCAAATCCAGATTGTTGCTGTCGTTCCACTGGATCTCGCCCATCAGGTAAAAGTTATAGTAGTGGCCGAACTCATGAAAGAGGGTGCCGGGATCGGTGTAGGTGGCCGTGTTGATCAGCAGGAAAGGGGCCGCATATTCGTCGATAATTGTGGAATAGGCGGCGGGCATTACCTGGGCCCCGTCGTCAAAGACATAGAGATTGTGCTCCAGCATATAGTCCAGGGCCTCCGTCATAGCGGCAGGAAACTCCGCGCCCAGGGCCTCCCGCAGATAGCCGATGCCGTCTTCCATCGTGAGGCTGCTGTCAGATTGGGCAAACATCAGCTGGAAGTAATACTGGCTTTCCAATTCGGTATAAAGGGGGGCGATGTATTCCTTGACCATTTCCGAAAAACGGGCCGCATCCTCCTTGGTAAAATCCCGCCCCAGGCTGTCATAGGCATAATCGGCATAGCTGTCATAGCCCAGGGTCCGGGCGATCTGGGTGCGCAGCTGCACCAGCTCCAGGTAAACGGAGGCGCATTCGGCGTTTTTCTGCATATAGATATCGTAGTAGGCTTCGACGCCCTCGGAGGTGGACAAATCCAGATCCTCCATCGTCACCTCTTCGCCGTTTAACTCGGTCGTGTACTCCTTGGCCAGCAGCTGGCGGTATTCGGAGACCAAGTCGTTTTCCTGGGCTACCAGGTCTTCAATCTCAGGGGAATTGAGCTGGCTGTAAAATTCATAGCGCTCGACAAAATCGCTGCCCATCCTTTCGGTAAAAGCGTCGGCATAGGAGGAAGAGAGGATGGCTTCAGTCACTTCGTTCATCCGGTTGTCCAGCCGGGTCAGTTCGTTATCCAAAAGGGTGCTTTCTTCCTCATAATAGGAGTCGCTCAGATCCAGATCGCTGTGGATGGAAGCCAGGGTGCTCATCGTAGAGATATGGGAGATATCGTCCATCAGGGCGTCGTAGGCGGCAAAGACCTCCTCCTCGCCGGCAGCGTCGGCAATCTGCTGCAGGGCCGCGTCAAAATCGGCGTCCACCGCCGCAAGATCCGGGCGCTCATAGGCCATGTCCTCAAAATTCACATCGCCGTGCTCCGGCACGATTTCATCGGGAACGTCCAGGACCGTCGGAAGGGCGGAGGCGGATTCTGACTCGGTTTCCTGCGGCTGGGATTCCGGAACCTGGGTCTGCGAAATCTCTGTCTCCTGGACCTGGGTTTCGGCGCCCATAGGGGAGCCCTGGGAAGGGCCGCCTGCCTGGCAGCCGGAAAGAAGCAGCAGGCAGCTTATAAGCAGGCACAGAAAACGCGTCAGTTTTTGTGAATGGATTGCGGATTTCATATCAGTTTTCTCCTCTCATGATTTGCGTTTAGCGTTTGCCGGTCATTACGGCCTCCACGGCGCCCATGCAGGCTGCCCGCAGGCCGGCTTTTTCCAATGCTTCCACACCCAGGATCGTCGTTCCGCCGGGGGAACATACCTCATCCTTCAGCTGTCCCGGATGCTTGCCCGTGACGGCCTGCAGCCTGGCGCTGCCCAAGACCATCTGCGATACCAGCTCATAGGCCAGAGGGCGGGCAAGGCCGTATTTTACGGCCGCATCGGCGAAGGCTTCGATTATGATATCCACAAAGGCCGGCCCGCAGCCGGTAATTGTGCCTCCGATTCCCATTAACTGGGAGGGGAGCTCCCGCACCAGGCCCAGGGAGCCGAACAGATCCATGATTTCCTCCCTTTCTTTTTCTTCGAGGGAGTGGGTCGCCTCGAACAAAAGCACTCCGTCTCCGGTCATGGCCGGCGTATTGGGCATAATAAACTGGAAACGGGTTGCAGCGGGAAGCAGGGGGGAATACTTTGCATAGTCCCAGCCCGCCGCCACGGATAAGAGAACCCGGCCAGGCAGGAGGGGGGATATCTCCTGCAGGACGCCTTCGATCTGATATGGCTTGCAGCACATGATGCAGACGTCGGATGCCAGGACCAGCTCGCCGGCAGAGGGGCAGGGGGTAAAACCGATTTCCTCCGCGTTCCTGCGAAGCTTGTCCAGATGCGGGGCGTAAGCGAAGAGCTGTCGGGAATTTATCTTTCCCGAGCGGACGAAGCCGCGCACAATGGCCTGGGCCATATTGCCCATGCCGATAAAGCCGATGGTTTGCTCCATAAAATACAAACTCCTTTTTCTGTAATCTCCGTGTATTTACATTCATTCTATCATGTTATTATACATTTGGCTATCGTATTTTATGCCGGCGGGGTCTTCCCAAGAATCTTTCAATAAGATATAATTGCAGTAGATAGCTGACGGCAGAGGGGAGGCACAAATGTTGAAGAAAAAGGCAGACGGGAGAAGGGCAGGACAGTATTTTTTTATTTTCGTTGCACTGATGATATTGACAGTGTGCCTGCTCTGTTTTGCAAGCGTGCTGGGACTGCGCCGTACAACGGTGGAGCAGACGGAAAAATATCTGGATGAATTTTCTTCCAGCGTAAAGCAGCTGGTGGAGGAGAGGATTGAATATTCGCTGAATTTTTTGGAAACCGTGGCAGTAAACTATACATACAATCAGCACACGGACGGTACTTATAATATGGAAGTTCTGCAGGGCCGGGCAGAACTGATGGATCTGACGCATATTATCGTTTTGGATGAGGAGGGACGCGGGACTGCTCCCGATGGGACGGCGGTGGATTACAGTGAAAACCCGTATATTATGCGGGTGTACCAGGGGGAGAGGGCGCTTGCCCCTGCCGACGAGCTCCACTCTACGGGGCGGGGCAATGAATTTTTGCTGGCGGTGCCGATTTACGATGGGGATGCGATAACGGGAGCCCTGGTGGCCTGCACGGCGTCCAGCTGGACAAACGACTGGCTGCTGCCTTCTTTTTTGGGCGGCGAAATGTTTTTTCACCTGATTATGGAGGATGGTTCCTATCTGCTCCGTTCCAATTCCCCCTATGTATCGGAAATTCTGGAGAAATATCCGGAGATGGACCAGCAGACGCAGTTTGAAGTGATGGAGCAAAACGCCAAGCTGAAGGACGGGGTGCTGATGGAGCAGATACGGGCGGCAGCGGCGGACGGCCAGACGGCCATGGTTCACTTTTCCTATGAGCAGGACGAGCTGCAGCGGATCAGCTGCCTGATTCCCCTGGAATACGACGGCGTCTTTCTCTGGGTGTCGATGGTGCAGGGCACGGTCAGCCAGATCTACCATGAGTATTATACCTGGAGCCTGGTGATCAACGGGATTATTGTGCTGGTATTTATCGCCCTGTCCATCCTGCTGTACCGTCTCTATCAGAGGAATTTCCGCCTTGCCTTTGTGGATCCCGTCACAGGGGGCTACAGTCCCATCCGTTTTCAGATCGAGGCGGAGCGCAAGATTCGGGCCTCCGCTCCGGGAGAACTGCAGCTTATCTCCGTCAATATTGACAAGTTTAAGGCGATCAACGATCTCTTTGGCGTGGAACGGGGCGACGACGTGCTGAAATACGTCTACCGTTTCCTGTGCAGGCATCAGGAAAAGGGGGAGCTGGTAGTGCGCTCCTTTGCCGACCGGTTCCAGATTTTAGCCAGGGCGCGATCCGAGGCGGCGGTAATTGCAGGCTTTGAACAGATTTCCCAGGATATCAACGAGGATATCCGCAAATACACCTATGAAAAGGATGGAAAAGAGGATAATTATCTGCTGAGCCTGCGGGTAGGGGTCTACCGCATAGACGAGCCGGATCTGCCGCTGACCCTGATCCAGGACCGGGCGCAGATGGCGCAGGATCTCCACGCCCGGCTGCTGCCGGACCATCTGGGAACCTGCGGCTTTTATACCGATGAGGACCGGGAGAGGCTTTTGTGGGAGAAGGAGCTGGAGAATAAGATGGAGGGGGCGCTGGAGAGCCATGACTTCGTTGTTTTCCTGCAGCCCAAGGTGGACTTAAAGAGCGGAGAGCTGGCGGGGGCGGAAGGGCTGATCCGCTGGCAGGATCCGGACTGCGGACTGATTCTGCCGGACCGGTTTATTCCGATTTTTGAAAAGAGCGGCTTTATCCGCAGGCTGGATCTCTATGTTTTCGAGGAAATCTGCCGTTATCTGCGGGGGAGAATCGACGAGGGCAAAAAGGTGGTTCCGGTTTCGGTCAACCTCTCTCCCAGCGTGATTGGGAGGGCGGATTTTCTGGAGCCCTATATCGCCCTTCAGAAGCAATACGGCATCCCGCCGCAGCTTTTGGATTTTGAGCTGACGGAGACGATATTTTTGGAGGATGCGGGAGTCGCCATCCAGGCGATCAAAAGGATTCATGAGGCCGGCTTCTTTTGCTCGCTGGACGATTTTGGCAGCGGCTACTCTTCCCTGAACCTTCTGCGGGAAATCTCGGTGGATACGCTGAAGCTGGACCGGGCTTTCCTGGTTTCCGCGGATATGGACGATCCCAGGGAAAGGGCGGTCATCGAAGAGGTGGTCCGGCTGGCGAAGCGGCTGGGGATGGAGTGCTGCGCCGAGGGAGTGGAGACGGCCAAGCAGTCCGCTTTCCTCGCATCGATCCGGTGTGAAAAGGGGCAGGGCTATCTCTATTCCCAACCGGCGCCTGCGGAAGAATTTGAAAGGTTTTATTCCTGCCGGTTTGCTCCGCTGGGAACGGAGCAGGAAGGGGAAGAGGGATGACTTTACAGGCGCTTAAGTATTTTGTGACGGTGGCCAGGCTGAAAAGCTACAGCCGTGCGGCGGCGGAGTGCTTCGTCTCCCAGCCGGCGCTCAGCCGCGCCGTCAGTGCGTTGGAAAAGGAGCTGGGCTGCCGGCTGTTTGACCGCAGTACACGGACGGTGACGCTGACGTTACAGGGAGAGGCCTGCCTGCGGGAGGCGGAAGAGATTCTGGCCAGCTGCGACCGTCTTCGCGTCTGTGCGTCGGGCAAGGAGGAATATCAGCTGCGGGTGGGCTATATGCTTAATGGCTATCTCTATGAGCTGAACCGCAGGCTGGCTGCCATGCCGGAGAAAATCAGCCTGGAGACGCGCTACGATACCTTTCCCAGGCTTCGGCAGCGGCTGCTGGCCGGAGAGCTGGATGCGGTATTGATCCCGGAGGTCGAGCAAAAGGACGTCGCCGGGACAGAATTTTCCTATTTAATACGCAGCTGCCTCTATGTGATTTTTCCTGCCGGCCATGAGTTGGAGGGGCGGGACAGAGTTTATTTTTCCGATTTGAAGGAGCTGAAATTTATCGGCTGGAACGAAGAAGATCTGCCGGGGATCAATGCCTTTCACAGGGCCGCCTGCCGCCGCCATGGGTTTGAGCCCGCTTATGCGGCCTTTGCCAGGAAGGCCGGGGATGCGGTGGTGCTGGCAAGACAGTACAACGCGGTAGTCCTCCTGGCAAGCACGATTGCCTCCACGGTCCCGGAGGGCTTTTGGGCAAAGCCGGTGGAGGACAGCGAAAAGAATTACGGCATTGTCTGCGCCTGGAGGAAGGAGAATCGAAATCCGGTGCTGGAAATCCTCAGAAGATTAAACACAGAAGATTGAATATAGTAGATGGAATATGGGGGATTTATAACTTAAAATCATAAATGACGGGGCATCTATGATTTTTTGGCAATTCCCATTCCGCAGAGTTTATGGTAAACTAAGGACAGATGAAAAGAAAACACAGGGGCTTGTAACTTGTCAGGAGGCAAAACCCAAATCAGGCGATGGGAGAAATCCCATAGCGTGGTTTGGGTATTTTTATTTCACGAAAGAATGGCCTAAGGTCCCCGGACAAGCTGTTTATGGGGGAAATAAGAGGTGCGAATCAAGAAGATTTTGAACAACAATCTGGTGCTGGCGCAGGATGAAAATATGACCGAGCGCATGGTGATGGGGCGGGGAATCGGTTTTCGTAAAAAACAGGGAGATGCAGTCCGACCGGAGGAGATCGACAAGGTTTTCGTGCTGGAATCCCAGGCGCTGGTGGATCAGTTCGTCACCCTGGCCCGCTCGATTCCGATCAACCATCTGGAACTGACCAAGAAAGTGGTGGAGGCGGCCGAGGAAGAGCTGGGGCTCACCTTCGACGATTTTATCTATATCGGCCTGGCGGACCATATCAGCTATGCCCTGTACCGCCATCAGCAGAATATTGTGCTGACCAACGCCCTTTCCTGGGAGATCCGCAAGTTTTATGCGCGGGAATATAAGGCTGCGCTGAAGGCGCTGGACGTCATCGAATATTACGAGGGGATCCGCCTCTCGGAAAACGAGGCCAGCTTTATCGCCATGCATTTTGTCAACGCCCAGTCCAGCGGAGAGGCCGTGCAGCTGAGCATGGCGGCGGCCGGCATCATACAGGACATCCTGAATATCGTGAAGTTTCACTATATGCTTGACCTGGACGAGGACACGATGCAGTACAGCCGCTTCGTGACCCATATCCGTTATTTCCTGCAGAGGGTGCATCAGCCGCAGGCGACCCAGAGAGATACCTTCCTGTTTGAGCAGGTAAGGCTGCGCTATCCCGACGCCTACGACTGCGCCGGCAAGATTAAAATATATCTGGAAGAAAAATTATCCGTATCGATCAACGAAGACGAAATGCTCTATTTCATGCTGCATATCAAATGCCTGGTGGACCGGGAGAGAGACGAGCAGCAGAGAAAGACGGAGGAAGAAAAGGGCGGCCGTTAAGAAGGGCTGCCAGGGAAGCTTGCTGACAGAGCGATTGTAAGCCGGGGCAGGACGCGTACCCCAGGGGGCTCCGGTTTGGCAATATATATTTAAAGAAGGTTAAGGAAAAGGATTACAGAGAAGTATCAAGGAGGAAAAGATGAAGTATCAGGAGACAATCAAGGGGATCCTCGAAAATATCGGCGGCGAAGCCAATATCGAGGCGGTCACCCACTGCATGACCCGTCTGCGCTTTACCCTGAAGGATGATTCCAAGGCGAGCATGGACGGAATGAAAAAGGTAAAGGGCGTGGTATCCTGCGTCAACAAATCCGGCCAGTTCCAGGTGGTCATCGGAACCCATGTAAACGAAGTCTACGACGAGCTGCTGAGCTCGACCCATATCAAGGCGGAGGGGGGAGACTCCTCGGAGAAGAAGGAGAAGAGAAACCTCTTTGCCGTCCTCTGCGACACCATGTCCGGCATCGTCATGCCGATGATCGGCCCGTTAGCCGCCTCCGGTATGATCAAGGCGGTGCTGACGATCTGCGTGCAGTTCGGCCTGATGACCGATGCCTCCCAGACCTACCAGATTTTCTATATGGTAGCGGACGGCGTGTTCTATTTCATGCCCTTCTTCCTGGCATTCTCCGCCGGCAAGAAGTTCAAGTGCAACCCCTACCTGTCCCTCATATTTGCGGCCATGCTGGTCAACCCCACCTATATCGAAATGCGAAGCGCCGGGGAGCCGGTGACCCTGCTGGGCCTGCCGGTAACTCTGGCCTCCTACACCTCCAGCGTGGTGCCGATCATTTTGATCGTCTACTTCCAATCCTTTGTGGAGCGCTTTGTCACAAAGTTTACGCCCAAGGCCATCAAGGCGTTCTTCGTTCCTCTGGTGGTGACCCTGGTAACGGTGCCGGTGGGCTTTGTGGTCCTGGGCCCTCTGGGCAGCATCGTCGGTAATTATCTGGCGGCCTTCTTTACGTTCCTGGATACCCAGGTCAGCTGGCTGGTGCCTATGCTGGTGGGCGGCCTCTGCCCTCTGCTGGTTATGACCGGCATGCACTATGCCCTGGGCAGCGCCCAGTCCGTGCAGAGAGCGACGATGGGCTATGCTACCCTGATGGCTCCCGGCATGGTATGCAGCAATATGGCCCAGTGCGCTTCTACCTTCGGTGTGGCGTTAAAGACGAAGAATCCGGAGATCAAGTCTCTGGCCTCCACCGTCGGCGTTACCGCCCTGTGCGGCATCACCGAGCCTACCCTCTACGGTATCGGCATGAAGTATAAGAGACCTCTGTACAGCGCCATGGCCGCTGGCGCCATCGGCGGCCTGTACGCCGGCATCATGGGCGTAAAGCAGTGGGCCTACGGTACTTCCACGATCTTTGCCCTGCCGGTGTATATCGGAGAGGATAATTCCTTCCTGCATATCTGCATCGCCGTGGCAATCTCCATGGTGCTGGCTTTCGTATTCTCCTTTATCTCCTTCAAGGATCCGAAGGAGGAGACGACTGCCCCCGCAGCCGACGGCAATGCCTCTACGGCTCCGTCCCTTAACAAGAAGACCGAGATCTATTCCCCGGTAAAGGGAAAGGTCGTCGACCTGGCTGAGGTGAACGACGATGCTTTCAGCACCGGCGCTCTGGGAAAGGGAGCGGCTGTGGTGCCGGAGGACGGCGAATTCTGCGCCCCGGCGGACGGGAAGATTGCCGCTGTGTTTGAGACCGGCCATGCGGTGGGCATGGTGACCGAGGACGGGACGGAGATCCTGATCCACATCGGCCTGGACACCGTAAAGCTGGAAGGGAAATATTTCACCGCCCATGTAAAGACAGGCGACACGGTGAAAAAAGGCGACAAGCTGGTTTCGGTGGATATCGAAGCCGTGAAGAAGGCCGGATACGATGTGACCACCCCCGTCGTCGTGACCAACGCCAACGACTACCTGGATGTGGTGGAGACCAGCGAGACCTATGCCCAGTGCGGCGACCTGCTTCTGACGGCGGTCAAGTAAGATGAGTTTTCCTGCAAATTTCCTTTGGGGCGGGGCCCTGGCTGCCAATCAGTGCGAAGGGGCCTACCTGGAGGATGGGAAGGGTCTGTCCCAGCAGGACGTGATGCCGAAAGGAGTCCGCGGGCCGGTTACAGAAGCGCCGACCCCGGACAACCTGAAGCTTGTCGGGACGGATTTTTACCATCGCTACCGGGAAGACATTGCGCTGCTTGCCGAGATGGGCTTTAAGGTATTCCGTTTTTCCATCGCCTGGAGCCGGATCTATCCGCAGGGCGACGAGGAGGAGCCCAACGAGAAGGGGCTGGCCTTCTATGACAGGGTCATCGACGAGTGCCTGCGTCACGGCATCCAGCCTCTGATCACCCTGTCTCATTACGAGATGCCCCTGTATCTGTGCAGAACCTACGACGGTTTCCGCTCGCGGAAGGTGATCGAATACTTTGTCCGCTATGCCCGCACGGTTTTTGAGCGCTACCATGACCGGGTGAAATACTGGCTGACCTTCAATGAGATCAACGTGACGCTGATCTCGCCTCTGATGGGGGCCGGAGTGATGACGCCCAAGGCGGAGCTCACCGGCCAGGACAAATTCCAGGCGGCCCATCATCAGCTGGTGGCCAGCGCCTGGGCTACGAAGATTGCGAAGGAGATCGACCCGACGATACAGATCGGCTGCATGGCCGCTTCGGCCCCCCGCTATCCGATGACCTGCGCTCCCGACGATATGATGGAGATGATGCTGTCCCAGCAGGAACTGGACTATTTCATCCATGTTCACTGCACCGGCGAGTATCCCTACTATGCCCAGAGAATGTGGAGGGAAAACGGGGCGGAGCTTACGATTACCGACGAGGATCGGAAGCTTCTGCAAAACACCGTGGATTTCATCTCCTTCAGCTACTACAGCAGCAAGGTGGTGGCCGCCGATGAGAGTAAATACCAGATGGCCAACGGCAATATCATGCGGGGCTTGAAGAACCCTTATGTTTCCTATTCGGACTACGATTATCCCATCGATCCGGAGGGACTGCGGTTTATCCTCAATTATCTCTACGACCATTTCCACAAGCCTTTGTTCGTGGCGGAAAACGGAGTCGGAGCCAGGGAGACCCTGGTGGAGACGGCGGAAGGAAAAACCGTGGAGGACGACTACCGCATCGAGTTCCACTGCGGCCATATTGCGGCCATGGAGAGGGCCATTGAGGATGGAGTGGACGTTTTTGGCTATACCTCCTGGGGCCCCATCGACTGCGTCAGCGCGGCCTCCGCTGAGATGACCAAGCGCTACGGCTTCGTCTATGTGGACCGCAACCAGGACGGAAGCGGGACGCTGGAGCGATATAAGAAGAAGTCTTTCAACTGGTATAAAAAAGTGATCGCCTCCAACGGGCGGGAACTGTAAAGCGAGACAACATGGTATAAGAGCATAGGGTAAAAGGGCTTTTGCTGCCGCCGGAAAGCCGGCAGGCGGGAAGGCCCTTTTGCGTGCATTTACAGCTGGCATTCATTTCACGCGGATTTTCCCTTCCGTCCGGACACTTTTTGACAGATTCCATCTTGAATTTGCCGCACGCATCATGTATGATAGGATGATAGAGCGCGTCCGGCCTTTTGCGGGCGCGATTACGGAATACCGGAGGAGATACAGATGGCATTTACGAAAAAACCGGTGACCGGGATGAAGGACATCCTGCCTGCGGAGATGGAGCTGCGGGACTATGTCCTGAACCTGATCACCGAGACTTACCGAAGCTTCGGCTTTTCCCATATCGAAACGCCCTGCATGGAGAATATCGGAAATCTGTGCAGCAACCAGGGAGGGGAGAATGAGAAGCTGATCTTCAAAGTGTTAAAGAGAGGCGAGAAGCTGAAAATCGCCGAGGCAACGACGGAGGAGGATGTGGTGGATTTCGGCATGCGCTACGATCTGACCGTTCCCCTGTCCCGCTACTATTCTAATCATCAGGCGGAACTGCCTACGCCCTTCAAGGCCCTGCAGATGGGGCCGGTCTGGAGAGCCGACCGGCCGCAGAGAGGACGTTTCCGCCAGTTCGTCCAGTGCGATATCGATATCCTGGGCGACCCCACCTGCCTGGCGGAGATCGAATTGATGCAGGCCACGACGACCCTTTTGGGCCGCCTGGGCTTTCGCGGTTTTCGGGTCTGCTTCAATGACCGCCGGATGTTAAAGGCCATGGCTGCCTACTGCGGCTTTGCGGAGAAGGATTTTGACCAGGTCTTTATTATCCTGGATAAGATGGATAAGATCGGGGCCGACGGGGTGGCGAAGGAGCTTGTCGAGGCAGGCTACGGCGAGGATCAGGCCCGCCGTTATCTGGATCTGTTTGCGGAGAGTGAGAAGGCCGAGGACGGCCTGGCTTTCTTAGGCGAGAAGCTGGCCGGCGTGCTGCCGGAGGGAGTGGCCGAGAATATGGCCACGATCCTCACGAGCGTCCGGGCCTCCGCTTCGGTGGACTTTGACCTGGTCTTTGATCCCACGCTGGTGCGGGGCATGTCCTACTATACCGGCTCCATCTTTGAGATCAAGATGCCGGAGCTGTCCGGCTCGGTGGCAGGCGGCGGCCGGTACGACGAGATGATCGGCAAGTTCACCGGCAAGCCGGTGCCGGCCTGCGGCTTTTCCATCGGCTTTGAGCGGATCATCACCATCCTCTCCGAGCAGAATTTCCAGGCGCCGGGCCGGGCGGAAAAGAAGGCCTATCTGGTGGAAAAGGGTATGAGCGGCGATGGCTTAAGCCGCATCCTGGACCGGGCCAGACAGGAGAGAGAGGATGGCCGCCAGGTATTTGTGGCCTGGATGAATAAAAATAAGAAGTTCCAGAAGGAACAGCTGGCCCATGAGGGCTATGGTGCATTTGAAGAATTTTTCCGCCGCGAGTGGGAGAAAGAAGGGAAAGACGAATGGCAGAATCAATGAAAGGGCTTCATCGGAGCCATAGATGTACGGAAGTATCCAGAGAGAATATCGGCCAGTCCGTGACCGTCATGGGCTGGGTGCAGAAGAGCCGCAATAAGGGCGGCATCATCTTCACCGACCTCAGAGACCGCAGCGGCATCCTGCAGGTGGTCTTTGAGGAAAAGGAGTGCGGAAGCGAGGTCTTTGAGAAGGCCGCCACCCTGCACAGCGAGTACGTTATCGCCGTGGAGGGAGTGGTGGAGGCTCGCCAGGGAGCGGTCAATGAGAATCTGGCCACCGGCGATATCGAGGTGAGGGCCCGTTCCCTGCGGATCCTCTCCGAGTCGGAGACCCCGCCCTTCCCCATCGAGAGGGACAGCAAGACCAGGGAGGAGATCCGGCTGAAATACCGCTACCTGGATCTGCGCCGCCCCGACCTGCAGCACAATCTGATGGTGCGCAGCCAGGTGGCCATGGTGACCCGCGCCTTCCTGGCTGAGGAGGGATTTCTGGAGATCGAGACGCCTACGCTGATTAAGAGCACGCCGGAGGGAGCCCGCGATTATCTAGTTCCCAGCCGCGTCCATCCCGGCAGCTTTTATGCCCTGCCCCAGTCCCCTCAGCTGTTCAAGCAGCTTTTGATGTGCTCGGGCTACGACCGCTATTTCCAGCTGGCCCGCTGCTACCGGGACGAGGATCTGCGGGCGGACCGTCAGCCGGAGTTTACCCAGATCGATATGGAGCTTTCCTTCGTGGACGTGGACGATGTGCTGGACGTCAACGAGCGTCTGTTAAAGCGTCTGTTTAAAGAGGTCTGTCATGTGGATGTGGAGCTGCCTCTGCCCCGCCTTACCTGGAGGGAGGCCATGGATCGCTTCGGCTCCGATAAGCCGGATATTCGCTTTGGTATGGAGCTGCACAATGTGTCCGACGTGGTGAAGGACTGCGAGTTTGCGGTCTTTAAGAGCGCCCTGGAGGCCGGCGGGAGCGTGCGCGGCATCAACGCAGAGGGACAGGCCGGTATGGCCCGCAAGAAGATCGACGCCCTGGTGGAGTTTGCCAAGGGCTTCGGAGCCAAGGGGCTGGCTTATCTGGCAATCCATGAGGACGGCAGCTACAAGTCCTCCTTTGCTAAGTTCATGAAGCCGGAGGAGCTGGACGCTTTGGTGGCCGCCATGGGCGGAAAGCCGGGCGATCTGCTGTTCTTTGCGGCCGATAAGGATAAAGTGGTCTTTGACGTGCTGGGCAACCTCCGCCTGGAGCTTGCCAGACAGCTTGACCTGGTTCGGAAAGACGATTTCAAATTCCTGTGGGTGACGGAGTTCCCGCTCCTGGAGTATTCGGAAGAAGAGGGACGGTTCAAGGCCATGCACCATCCCTTCACGATGCCGATGGAGGAGGACTGGCATCTGATCGACTCCGATCCTGGGGCCGTCCGGGCCAAGGCCTACGATATCGTATTAAACGGCACGGAGCTGGGCGGCGGCAGCGTCCGTATTCACCAGGCGGATATCCAGGAGAAGATGTTCGAGGTGCTGGGCTTTACGCCGGAGGCGGCAAAGGAGCGGTTCGGTTTCCTGTTAGAGGCCTTCAAGTACGGCGTGCCTCCGCATGCCGGCCTGGCCTACGGCCTGGATCGCGTGGTCATGTGGATGGTCGGGGCCGACAGCATCCGCGACGTGATCGCCTTCCCCAAGGTGAAGGACGCCTCCTGCCTGATGAGCGAGGCCCCTTCGGCGGTGGATCCGGCGCAGCTGGAAGAGTTGGGAATCGCCATCGTGGCCGGTCAGGAGGCGGACGGCGAGCCGCAGGCCTAAGCCGGACGAGGCGGCCGAAGGGTAAGACGGACAGCGGCTTGCCTGTCGGGCGGCGATAGGCCGGATAAATTAATTAAACAGAGGGCAGACGAGATGTATCGGATTTTGATCGTGGAGGATGACCCCGGCATCGCCGGGGCTATCGCAAAGAGGGCCTCCATGTGGGGGCTTGACACCAGATGCGTGGAGGATTTCGCCAATGTGATGCGGGAGTTTTCCGCCTATGATCCCCATCTGGTGCTTCTGGACATCTCCCTGCCCTTTTTTGACGGCTATCACTGGTGCGGGGAGATCCGGCGGGTCTCTCAGGTGCCGGTGATTTTTATTTCCTCGGCCGCCGACCATATGAATATTGTCATGGCCATCAATATGGGCGGGGATGATTTCATCGCCAAGCCCTTCGACCAGAGCGTGCTGATGGCGAAGATCCAGGCGATGCTGCGGCGCACCTACGATTTCGCCGGGGCTGTGCCGGTCTTTGAGCATCGGGGAGCGATCCTGAATACCACCGACGGCAGCCTTTCCTACGGCGGGGAGCCGATTCCCCTTACCAAGAACGAGTACCGGATCCTCTTGACCTTGATGGAGGCCAAGGGGGCCGTGGTCAGCCGGGAGAAGCTGATGGAGAGGCTGTGGGAGAGCGACAGCTTCGTGGACGACAATACGCTGACGGTCAACGTAAATCGCCTGCGGCGCAAGCTGAAGGAGGCGGGGCTGGCGGATTTCATTGTGACGAAATTCGGCGTGGGTTATCAGCTGGGATAGAGGGAGGAGAGGCATGAAATTTTTCGGTTGGTATCTAAAGGAGCGCAGACTGGGTATCTGCCTCTTTCTTTTATTCAGCCTGATTTTCCTGGCGGTGTTTGCCCTCTATCAGCTGCCGGCGGAGGCGGTCCTCTACCCGGTGCTGCTGTGCGCGGCGGCCGGGGCCCTGCTTTTTTCCTGGGATATCCGGAGGGTCTTTCGCAAACACCGAAAGCTGCAAAAGCTTGCGCAGCTGCCTGCGTCCCTGATGGATTCCTTTCCGCCGGAGACAACCCTGTGGGATCATGACTATCGGCAGATCATCGACGCCCTGCGCCGCCAGCAGGCTGAGACGGAAAACCGGCTGAACCTGCGCTATATGGATATGGTGGATTACTATACCGTCTGGGCCCACCAGATCAAGACGCCCATCGCCTCCATGCGGCTGACCCTGCAGAATGAGGACTCGCCGCTGTCCCGGCAGCTTGCCGAGGATCTGTTTCGCATCGAGCAGTACGCGGAGATGGTGCTGTGTTATCTCCGGCTGGACTCGGATTCCACCGACTATGTGTTTGCCCCCTGTGATCTGGACGGGGTACTGCGCCAGGCCATCCGCCGTTTCTCCACCCAGTTCATCGGCAAAAAGCTGAATCTGCGCTACGAGCCGGTCCATTTTTCGCCGGTCACCGATGAAAAATGGCTTCTCTTCGTGGTGGAGCAGGTGCTGTCCAACGCGATCAAATACACTCCGTCCGGCGGGGAGATCGCCATTGGGCTGGAGGGGGAGACCCTGTACATCCGGGATACGGGGATCGGCGTCGCCCCGGAGGACCTGCCCCGAATCTTTGAGAAAGGCTACACCGGCTACAACGGCCGCAGCGATAAGAAGGCCAGCGGCATCGGCCTCTATCTGTGCCGGCGGATCTGCGATAACTTAGGACTCGGGATTTCGGCCCAGTCCGCCCCCGGACAGGGAACCTGCATAAAGATTGCCCTGCATGCAAAATAATAGTTGCGGATGGGGCTTTATTTTTGTATAATAAAAACGAAGAACATATCTTCGAAAAAATTCGAAAGGAGGGCAGACTTATGCTGTATGATTATTTGAGAATAACCTACGGTGAGAATGAGCCGATTTTTGTGGCGGATCTTCAATACGAAGGGAAATCGATGAATTATATTCGACAGCAGATTAAAAAACTTACAGATAACGGTATGATAAAGCGCTATGATACGGGCATCTATTTCATTCCGAAGAAATCTATCTTTAAGTCGGGCTCTCAGCTTTCTCGAGATAAGGTTATTGAAAAAAAATATTTGCAGGAAAATGGACAAAGATGCGGATATATAGGCGGAGTAATGTTTGCCAATCAACTGGGGCTTACAACACAGGTTCCGGCAGTCTGCGAAGTCGTTACCAATAAAGCAACAAATGATTGCAGGGAGGTAACGCTCGCATCTTCTCCTTTGATCATCAGAAGGCCTAGGGCTAAAGTTACAGAGGAGAATTTCAGACAGCTTCAATTACTTGACTTATTGAAGGATATAGATTTTTATGCAGAAAGAAATATGGAAAAGCAGAAGGAACAGATTCTTTCATATATGAATGCATGCGGCATACGCTTTACGGATTTAAATGCATTTTTGCCGTATTATCCCGATAAAATCTATAAAAATATGTATGAAGTGGGGCTGTTGAGCAGTGTACTTGCATGAAGACAGAGAACAATTTACAGAAGCTATTAACTTAGCTGTTTTTAAAACAGGGCTGGAGCCGCAAATCATAGAGAAGGATTATAATCAGGAGTGACAAAATTGTAAGAATTGAAAGGGAAAATGTAAGCCGATTCGATGGCGGTGCATTTTCCTTTTTTGCTACAATAAGCCCATAAACAAAAACGAATGCGAGCGGAAATCCACTGGATTTCCACTCGGCTGACGAGGAGGAATGATCGATGAGCATACTGGAGGTGAGCGGCCTGAAAAAGACCTATGTGACCCCTCTCGGGGCCAACCGGGTGCCGGCCCTGAAAAATGTGAATTTCAGTGTGGAGAAGGGAGAATACGTGGCGATCATGGGCGAGTCCGGTTCGGGAAAGACCACGCTCCTTAATATTCTGGCCGCCCTGGATAAACCCACCGGCGGGCAGGTGATCTTAGACGGCAGGGATTTGGCCGGAATACGGGACGCGGAGATTTCGGCCTTTCGCCGGGATAACCTGGGGTTTGTCTTTCAGGATTTCAACCTGTTGGACACCTTTTCCCTGGAGGACAATATCTGCCTGCCGCTTGTGCTGGCGGGAAAGACCTATCAGGAGATGACGCGCCGGCTCACGCCCCTGGCTGACCGGCTGGGGATAGGGGATATCCTGAAGAAATATCCTTATGAGGTGAGCGGCGGACAGAAGCAGAGGGCGGCGGTTGCCAGGGCCTTGATCACCGGGCCGAAGCTGGTGCTGGCCGACGAGCCCACCGGGGCCTTGGATTCCCGGGCCACCGACGAGCTTCTCACCCTGTTCGGGCAGATCAATGAAAGCGGGCAGACGATCCTGATGGTGACCCATTCGGTGAAGGCGGCCAGCCATGCCGGCAGGGTTCTCTTTATCAAGGACGGAGAACTGTTCCATCAGATTTACCGGGGAACGATGACGAACGAGCAGCTGTATCAGAAGATATCCGATGCGCTGACGATGCTGGCGACAGGTGGTGAACTGTAATGAGAAAAGGGATTTATCGCAGACTGGCCCGGATGGGGATTCAAAAAAATAAAAAGCTTTATACGCCTTCTATCCTGACCTGCATCGGAATGACGATGATGTTTTATATTATTCTGTTTTTGAGCATCAGCCCGGCGGTGCGCGGGATAGCCGGAGGAGACACGATGCAGCTGATCCTGCGACTGGGCTGCTATGTAATGGGATTTTTTGCCCTTATCTTCCTGTTCTACACCAATTCCTTCCTGATGCGCAGGAGGAAAAAGGAATTCGGCCTCTACAATATCCTGGGGATGGGGAAGAAAAATCTGGCCGTGGTCATGTTCTGGGAGACAGTGTATGTGGCGATCCTCTCCCTGGGAGCCGGGCTGCTGGCGGGGATGCTCCTGTCAAAGCTGGCGGAACTGTGCATGTTCCGGATCCTGGGGGAGACGGCCTCCTTTACCCTGTCGGTCGAGTGGGGAGCCGTGCGGGGAACCCTTCTTCTCTTTGCGGTGATCTTCCTTTTGCTGCTGGCAAACAGCCTGCGCCAGATTCAGCTGCAAAATCCCATCGCCCTGCTCCACAGCGAGAACGTGGGGGAGAAGCCGCCGAAGGCCAACTGGCTCTTTGCCGTTCTGGGAGCGGTGCTGCTGGCGGCCGCCTATTATATCGCGGTGACCATCGACGATACGGTGACGGCTTTATTTGTCTTCTTTGGGGCGGTAATCCTGGTCATCCTTGCCACCTATCTGCTCTTTATCGCCGGCTCGGTGACAATCTGCCGTTTCCTGCAGAAGAGGAAAAACTACTATTATAAGACCAGCCATTTTGTCTCGGTGTCCTCCATGGTTTACCGGATGAAACGAAACGGGGCAGGACTGGCGTCCATCTGCATCCTGTGCACCATGGTGCTGGTGATGGTGTCCTCCACGGTCTGCTTGTATGTGGGAGCCGAGGACAGCCTGCGCACCCGCTATCCCCGTCATGTCAATCTGGATGTGACCTTGGAGGAGCCGGCGCAGTTTTATTCAGACGAGGTGCAGGAACTGCGGTCGGAGACAGCGGCTCTCGTCTCGCAGGAGGGAGCGGAGCTTTACAATGTCCTGGACTACCGGGTGGCGGGCTTTGCGGGTTTCGTGACGGACGGCCGCGCCTGGACGATGGATGAGTCAGCTTACAACAGCACGGAGCCGGGAGCCTATGCCGACGCCTGGCAGATTTTTCTGGTATCCGTCGAGGACTACAACCGACTGATGGGGAAGGATGAAACCCTGAACGAAGGGGAGGTGCTGCTGTATACCACCAGAGGCGAGAATTATCCGGAAGATACCATCGCCATCGGCAGCGGCGAACCCTATACAATTAAGGAAGAGGTGGATGATTTTGCCGACAATGGCATAGACTCCATGCAGATTATCCCCTCGCTCTACATCTTTGTCCCGAATTTTGAAGAGCTGGCAGGCCAGCTCACGGAACTTCTGGGCGTGGGGGAGAAGACGGCTGCCGGGACGGATGTGGTCAGTCTCCACTGGTTTTACGGCTTTGATCTGTCCTGTGACCAGCAGACCCAGGTAGATATCACGATGGCCATCGAGGACGAGGTTCTGCCGGCTTATGAGAGCCGGACCGGCTGCTCGGTGCTCTGCGAGGGAGCCCTGATGAAGAGGACGGACTATTATGCCCTCTACGGCGGCCTGTTCTTCCTGGGCGTACTGTTGGGCATTGTTTTCCTGCTGGCGGCGGTGCTGATTATTTACTATAAGCAGATTTCAGAAGGGTATGAGGATCAGTCCCGGTTTGATATCATGCAGAAGGTGGGCATGACGCGCCGGGAAATCTGGAAGAGCGTCAATTCCCAGGTGCTGACCGTATTCTTCCTGCCGGTGCTGACGGCGGGCCTCCACCTGGCCTTCGCCTTCCCGCTGATTTCCAAAATGCTGGCCCTGTTTAACGCGGTCAACACAAGGCTGCTCATTCTGACGACGGCTATCTGCTATCTGGTGTTCGTCCTTTTCTATGTGGTGATCTACCGGGTGACTTCGCGGGCCTATTACTCCATTGTCAGCGGCAGCAGAGAGGAGAGGGGATAATGGCGGATACGATAACCTTCAGCGTCCGTATGGACCGAGAGCTGAAAAACCAATGCGAGGCCCTCTACGGGGAGCTGGGCATTAACCTTACGACGGCGATCAATGTCTTTCTGCGCCAGTCCCTGCGGGCGGGAGGCTTCCCCTTCGACGTCAGGCTGGGGCAGCGGGACGCGGCGCCGGCCGCAAAACAGCCGCGCAAAGAGGAATAGCGGGCAGCGCGCAGCGCGGAAACAGCGCTGCGCAAAAAAGGCAGCCGCACCTTTGAGGAAATCATCGGTGCGGCTGCCTCTTTCATTTATTCTGTTCGTACCCCTGTACGGGATATCCGCTTATATCGATCTGTTTACGGGATTATCCCGTATGTCCTTTACTGGATGTCCGCAGCGGCGGCGACGCCTGCCAGGCGGCCAGCTACAGCGTATAGGCCCAGGGATGCGGCCAGAACATAGTTCTCATTGTAGTAGTAGCGGTTGCTCATCTCACCTGCTGCGTACAGGCCGGAGATAACCTCGCCTGCCTCGTTTAGCACACGGCCTTCGGAATCGGTCAGGACGCCGCCCTGGGAGCCGAAGGTGGTGGGATAGAACTTCACGGCGTAGTAGGGAGCCGTCTCCAGAGCTACCAGATTCTCGGCGGGCTTATTGTAGTCCTCGTCTGTTCCGGCAGCGGCCAGCTCCTCATAGCGGTCATAGGTGGCCTGCAGCGCGGCAGCGTCCACATCCATGGCGGCAGCCAGTTCTTCAATGGTCTCGCCCTTGGCGACCACGCCGGCCTCTACGCCCTGCTCTAGGATTGCGGTGATATCCGCGTCGGAGGAATCATAGATGTACCAGAAAGGAGCATTGCCGTCCTGAATCATATCGGAGCCCAGGGCGTCCACATAGACGGGAACCTCGCTGGCAAAGCGCTCGCCGTTGGCATTTACGCCCAGCTGGTTGACCGTGGTCAGAGTGGAAGCCTCGGATACGGCTGCCGTGAATTCGGGATCCACGGTGGTGGCGTAGATGGAGGTGAAGAACTCGTCAAATACGGCTGCTCCGGCATCGATTGCCATCAGCAGGCCATCGCCGGTGGAGCCTGCAGCGGCTACGGAGATGGTGCCGGCATTGGCAACCTTCGGAGAATACTGCTCTACCAGCTCGGCATTCTGGGAAACGCCGCCGGTGGCCAGGATTACGGCAGGGGCCTCAAAGGTGATGATGGAGTCGGCGGTCTCGGCCACAATGCCGGTTACGGCTCCGTTATCGTCCACAACCAGCTCCTCGCCGGTGCACTCCAGGATGATCTCAATGCCCATGCCCTCAGCGATGGAAACCAGCTCGTCAATCAGGCCGCGTCCGCCGCCGGGATTATAAGCTACCGGGTAAGCGCCAAAGCCAGTGAAAATCTCATCCTGCCAGGTGACGCCCAGATCGCTCATCCAGTCCACGGTGGCGCCGGTCTGGCTCACCACATGCTCCCAGCGCTCCATATCGGGATAGCCGGAATCCTGTCCGGAATAGCTCATGCGCTCGTTCCAGTACTCACGGAAGGTATCCAGGGAATCGTCAAAGCCGGAATCCGCATAGATTTCGGAATCCACGCAGATCAGATAGCCCCCGGCCAGAGCGGTGGTGCCGCCGGTGGTGGCCTCCTTCTCAATGACGACAACGTCTGCGCCGGCCTCAGCCGCAGCGATGGCGGCGGTCAGGCCGCTGATACCGGAGCCTGCGACCACGACGTCGGCGGTCTGGGTCTCCTCGGTTTTCTCTACCTCACCGGTCTCGATGGGCTGCTTCAGGGCCTCTACATCCCCGCCTGCCTGGGTCACGCAGTCCTCTACGGCCTGCAGGATGCCCTCGCTGGTCAGGGTGGCGCTGGAGACGGTATCTACGGCCAGGCTCTGATACTCAACGATCTCGGCCGGAATCCGCTCCAGGGCGGGATCCGCGATGCCATCGGTCTCGGTGTGATCGGTTACGGTCACGGATACGATGGAATTGGCGTCAAAGACGACTTCCACGGTGATGTCGCCGTTTCTTCCGGTGCCCACGCCTGTGTAGGTGCCGGGCTGGAACATGCCGTCCTCGGTGTCGGCCGCTGTCGTCTCAGCTGCCGTTGCCTCCTCGGTCGCTGCTGCTGTGGTGGCGTCTGTGCTGGTAGTGGAGCAGGCGCTCAAGCAGAGTGCAGCCGCCAGAAGAAGGCAGATGTACTTCTTGATGTTTTTCATGATGTGTTCCTCCTCATTATACATACATGAATGCTTATTGGTTGCCAGATTATTATTTATATCATATGAAAAAGATTCGTCAAGAAATAGTCAGTATGTTTGCATAACGGTTATATGAAAACTGTGTGAAATCATTTTTATACTTCTTCCAGAAATGTAATCCCGTCCAGCGCCCCGTATATCTCAATGATATGGGAGTGGGAGACAGGCTCTTCAAATTTAAGGCTCATGACAGCGGAGATGGAGACGGAGCCATCGGCGTTTTTGGAACGGTTCATCTCCAGATTGCGGACGCTGCAGTTTTCGCTGCGGGCGTAAGAGATAAATTTGCTCACATCGCTGACGCTGTTGAATTCCACATAGAGGTTCATGACTTTGGAGTGGACGTAAAGATAGCTGTCCACTTTCTGCAGGATTTTCAGAGAAGACCAGATGCCGGCGAAGCTGAGGATGGCTCCCGCATAAAAACCGGCTCCCAGGGCCAGCCCCAGGCAGGCGCTGGCCCAGAGCCCTGCCGCTGTGGTGAGACCTTTGACCTGATTCTGCTTGGTCACCAGGATTGTGCCGGCACCAAGAAAACCGATGCCGCTGATAACCTGGGCAGCAATGCGGCCGGGATCGCCGGTGCCGTAGAGCTCCGAGAGATAGATGCCGGTCATCATGGCCAGAGAGGAGCCCAGACATACCACAATATAGGTGCGAAAGCCTGCCGGCCTGCGTTTCTTTTCCCGTTCATAGCCGAGAATTCCGCTGAGCAGCATGGACAGGACGATGCGCAGCAATATGGACCAGATGGTTAATTCGTTGCTTGGCATGTATATTTTTCCTCCAATTTTCTTCGGGCCTCCCGGTCAATGCCCAGGGGGCCGCTCACAAAAAGCGCAAAAGAACCGTAAAGCTTTTCAATGGCCGTCATGCAGCTTTCCAGGTACTCCGCCCGTACGGATTCCAGGATGTGGATTTGCTGTACGGCCTCTTCTTCTGCGCCCATTAAACGCAGGCGTTGGCACAGTTCTTCCCGGTAGGCCTGCACCTGATAGTTGGTGAAAAGGTAGTCGGCCAGAACCGTTTCCCAGGAAGCGCCCAGGATGCGCAGGATGAGGGCGCTGCACAGTCCGGTTCGGTCTTTGCCGGAGGTGCAGTGAAAAAGAAGGGCTCCGGTCTCATGGGCGAGGAGCAGCTGAAAAAAATCGCGCAGGCGTTTTATGCAGAAAGCATTTTCAATCATATCCGGGTACATCCGGCGCAGAAGCCGTTCGGCCGCGCCGCCGCGATACCGGTTGGCCAGGCGCAGGATATGATTTTCCAAATTTTCTCCGCAGTCTTCGCGGGAGATGCCGGCTGCCTCGCCGGGTAAAAGCGGCAGATGATGAAAGGCGGCATGAGGCAGTCTGGGATCGGGGTGTTCCGCTATTTCCTGGTCGTTGCGCAGATCTATAATCTCTGTTACCCGCCATTCCTTTTCTAATATATGAAGATCCTGCTCTGTCATGTCTGAAAGTCTGCCGGCGCGGATCAGGCAGCCTTTTTTCATTTCCCTCCCTGCGGATAGCGGCAGGCCGCCCAGGTCTCTGGCATTTGCTACTCCATTTAGAGGGAGAATTCTCCGTTCATCGCTGTATTTCATAATGCAGTCCCCCTGTTCTTCTGGCTTTACCGGTAGTATATCAGTAACGGAGAAGAGTGGATTTTGTGCTCTTCTATGATTGCGTTGCCGTTTTCTACAAAAAACGATTGCAAAAGGATATATTTTTACCCTGGCTTTACAAAAACATTACAGAAAACTCGAAAGAAAACTGTTAAATAGAAAAAATATCAAATAAACGGAGAATATATGAATTAAAGAAGAGAATAAAAGAAAAAAAGAAAACGCAAAACAAAAAATATACACACTGCTTTGGGGCTGAAAAATTGTAGAATCAAGCAACGGGATTCGAGAAAAGCGAAATCCCGCAAAACCTCCCGCGGTGCTATACTGAGGCCAGATGAAAGGAAGAGGGCAGGTCCGCCGGAAGAATGCGGGGCTGTTATCATACAGAGGGAGGGACGAGATGAGTTCAATATCATTGAAAAATGTGAAAAAAGCCTATGGAAACGAAGTGGTGATCGAAAATCTCAATCTGGAGATTCGTGACG
>CALWRE010000211.1 GCA_944383835.1 uncultured Lachnospiraceae bacterium
CCTCTGCCCAGCCGTTCCATCGTTCCGGAGCGGGATAAGGATAAGACGCCGATTCTGGAATGCCAGCATCTGGGAATTGATTTCGGCGGCCTGCGGGCCGTCTACGATCTGAACCTGGCCATGGGCCGGACGGAGATTGCCGGCCTGATCGGCCCCAACGGAGCCGGAAAAACCACGGTTTTCAACCTGCTGACCAAGGTCTACCATCCCACCCGCGGTACGATTCTCATCGACGGGGTGGATACGGCCGGCAAGACCACGGCCCAGATCAGCCGCATGGGCGTGGCCCGTACCTTCCAGAATATCCGTCTTTTCAGTAATATGACCGTAGAAGACAATGTGAAGGTGGGCCTGCACAACCAGGAGCCTTACTCCATGCTGTCCGGGATTTTCCGCCTGCCCAGCTACTGGAAACGGGAGAAGGAGGCCCATGAAAAGGCCATGGATCTGCTGGGAATCTTCCATATGCAGGATCTGGCGGACGCCAAGGCAGGCTCCCTTCCCTACGGCGCACAGCGCCGCCTGGAGATTATCCGGGCCCTGGCGACGAATCCGAAGCTTCTTCTGCTCGACGAGCCGGCCGCCGGCATGAACCCGTCGGAGACCTCGGAGCTGATGGAAAACATCATCAAGATTCGGGATACCTTCCAGATTGCCATCCTTCTCATCGAGCACGACATGAATCTGGTCATGGGCGTCTGCGAGGGCATCTGCGTGCTGAACTTCGGCGAGATCATCGCCAAGGGCACGGCGGAGGAGATTCAGTCCAATCCGGTGGTCATCGAGGCCTACCTGGGAAAGAAAAAGGAGGCGTGACCGATGGCGATATTGCAGGTAAATGATATTCATGTTTATTATGGCAGCATCCACGCGGTAAAAGGCGTTTCCTTCGAGGTAAACAAGGGGGAGATCGTCACGCTGATCGGCGCTAACGGGGCGGGCAAGTCCACGGTCCTCAATACGGTGTCCGGGCTTCTGCATCCGGCCAGCGGCAGCGTCGTCTTTGACGGCAAGGATCTGAAAGGAGTGGCCCCCCACAAGGTGGTCGAGCATGGAATGGCCCAGGTGCCGGAGGGCAGAAGGGTGTTTTTGCAGATGTCCGTCGAGGAAAATCTGGAGATGGGCGCTTACACCCGCCCGCGGGATGAGATTCAGGGGAGCCTGGAGGATGTGTACCGCCGTTTCCCCCGCCTGGAAGAGAGGCGCAGGCAGATCGCCGGAACCCTCTCCGGCGGCGAGCAGCAGATGTTGGCCATCGGCCGTGCCCTGATGTCCAAGCCCACTCTTGTGATGCTGGATGCGCCCTGCATGCGACTGGCTCCGATTCTGGTCGAGCAGATCTTCGATATCATAAAAGAGCTCCATGCCGGCGGCACCACGATCCTTTTGGTGGAGCAGAACGCCCAGGCGGCCCTTGCCATCGCTAACCGGGCCTATGTGCTGGAGACCGGCAAGATTACCTTAAGCGGCACCGGCGAGGAGCTGATGGGCAACGATAAGGTGCGCCAGGCCTATCTGGGAGGCTGATGCAGCGCCGTATACGAATTTGTGATAAAATGCTCCGGACGATTGTTGTTATCATGATGCGGTCATGATAATGGGAACGGTCGTCCGGAGCTTTTTATATTATGGGAAATTCCATTCCTATACGGGAGGTATGGGTGAGATGGCAGAAGGATGCTAGAAGAGGGCGCTGTGCGTCTTGATTAAGACACCGCCATGTAGTAAAATATATCACAAGAACAACTGCGGATCCGTCGATTGCAGGTAAATTGGCTGTGGATAGGTCTGTGCCATAACAGAAGCGAAAGGAAGAACAGATAAGTATGAAAGCATGCCAGGTCAAGATCTTGTTAAAAAACGCAAAGCCCCTGTGTGGAGGCACTGCCTGATCCCGACGGGGATTACCTTTTCCCAGCTTGCCTTGATTTTGGAGGAGATCACGGAGTCGGAGCAGAGCGCTGCCTATGAGTTTGAATTTTATCAGGCGAGGGTTCATCTGCGCGAATGGGAGGAAGGGACGACAGGCCGGATCACATTTCGTTATGGTTATATGTGTTCTTCGGACATTTTTATTGACAGTCTGATAAAAAAGGAAGAATGGTTTACCTTCCGGCCGGGAGACGGACGCCAGTACAGGGTGGAGATAGAGGAACGTCTTGCGGATCCCATTCCTTTTCCCTCTGTTTTAAAACAAAAAGGAGAGCCGGAAGTCTGCGGCTGGTCGGATAGGGAGACGGTGAACCAAAGGCTGGAACAATATGATCCGATTCATTATGGCAAGCCGGATTACCGGTCTTTTGCGGAGCTGAAAAAAGAACGGGAAGAGGGAGGGAAAGGGCTTACCGGCGCCCGTCGTCCTAAGGACAGAACCGACAGAACAAAGCTGTCGGCATCTGCGCAGCTGAAGAATTTTGCCCATATGCTGAATGATAATTACCTTCAGAAGATGGCAGGAAACATACTTGCGCAATTAGGAGACGGAGAAGAGATAAACGCCAAGGATCCCAGAAGCCTTCAGGATCTGATGGAGGACGCCGCGTGGCAGATGAATGTGGATATCCGCAAGAGCATGGGACTTCGGCCTGCGGACAAAGAGGAGTCGAGAAATCCTCGCGTCAAAGACCTGCTCCTGGAAGAGACGAAGGAAAATCTGCTCGGAATGGCGGCGGCGAAAGAGAATGGTTTTTATCCGGACCGAAAAGAAATGGAAAACCTGGAGAAGCTGTGCCCCAACATACCGGACGAATGGAATCCCTGCATCCTGCAGGACGGCAAAGTGATCTGCAAAGAAATCCTGCGGGAGAAGCTGTATTTGAAAGTAGAGGAGCTGCAGGAGAAAAAGAAATTTTACATCCCCGATCCGGATGAGATCGTCGAGTATACGGAAAACGGATATCCCGTATCGGATTCCAACTATCACAGATTAAAGCTATTTCTCCTGGAGAAGACAAATATCGCGATGGATGAAATAGAAGATTACATGGCTCTCATTTGGAGTCATATCAGTATGGGGCAATCTCTGTCGGATATCCTGGATATGTTTGAGGAGGAATGTATCCAATTTTTATCCGATGATGCCTTGCAGGAGTTTGCCCCTCTTATGATGGATGTAAACAACAACACAAGGATGCTTATCCACAGAGGCTGGACGCCGCTCGAGATGTTCAAAATGCTTCGCCAGACGCCGCAGCCCAAAGGGCAGAAACCGAAGCTCGTTCCCATGAGCAGCAGCGCGGCGAAGATGCTGGACGAAGCCTCGGATGAGCTGAAGGGAATGGGGTTCGACGTGGCTCCCAATGACCCCTGTCCCTGCGGGAGTGGGAAAAAATATAAGAAATGCTGCGGGAGAAAGTAGTTTTATCCTGGGGGTAAACTTTTGGAAGGGAGATTGTTCAAGGGAGGTGTGAAGCGCAGGTGGCAAAATTTTTCAATATAAATGGAGCATGTAATCCGGACCGGCATTATATGGTTGATCTGACCACGAGGCTCCGGGCGATCAAAGGGATGGTAGACCGAGTGGAATACTTTGTGATCAATAAGGCCAGACAATATGGAAAGACAACGGTTCTGCAGGCCCTCAGCCGTTACTTGGAAAAGGAGTACAGGGTTGTGCACCTGGATTTTCAGAGGCTTGGCTCACTTTCTTTTGAAAATGAATCGAAATATGTCGCCGCCTTTGCAGAGGAACTTTTGTGCGCCATAGATGAATTTCCTGAGGGAATTCAAGATAAGCTTCAGCCTTTCGCAGAAGGAAAAGCAAGGATCAATTCGCTGCAGATTTTATTTAAGGTTTTGTCTTTGTGGTGCGCAGAGTCGGAAAAGCCGGTTGTCCTGATCATCGATGAAGTTGACACGGCGACCAATAATCAGGTGTTTCTGGATTTCCTTGCGTAGCTCCGCGCCGGTTACCTGACGCGGGATGATATTCCTGCTTTTCAGTCCGTGATCTTGGCCGGGGTATACGATATTCGAAATATCCAGAGAAAAATCCGTCCGGGGGAGGAGCTCAGACAGAACAGCCCTTGGAATATTGCGGCAAAATTCCGCGTGGAACTGAGTTTCATGGCAGAGGAGATCGCCGGGATGCTGCAAGAATACGAGGCAGATTATCATACAGGAATGGATATCGGTGAAATGGCCGGATTGATTTACCAATATACCTCCGGCTATCCCTATCTTGTTTCCAGCCTCTGCAAAATCCTAGATGAGGAGATCGCTGGGAGCGCAGCATTTCCGGATAAACGCAGAGCCTGGACAAGGGAAGGCTTTTTTGAGGCGGAAAAGATCCTAGTCAAAGAGGATAATCCGTTATATGAATCCCTGCTGGGCAAACTTAAACTGTATCCGGAGCTGAGGGCCGTCCTATATGAATTGTTGTTTAACGGCAGGCCGATTCCTTATACGGCGACCAGCGATTATATTAAAGATGCCGCTATGTTTGGCTTTATCCGGAACGAGAATGATACGGTGGTGATTGCCAACCGAATTTTTGAGGCGGTTCTCTACAATCATTTTATTGCGGAAGAGTTTGTCACCAGTAAATTATATAATGTGGGAGCGCTGGAAAAGAATCAATTTATAGTGGGAGGTCATCTGGACATTCGCCTTATATTGGAAAAATTCATTGTTGCTTTCAATGAACTTTATGGAAACGAAGATGAGACTTTCCTTGAGAATGTGGGCCGAAAATATTTTCTTCTTTTCTTGAAGCTGATTATTAATGGGATAGGAAATTATAGTATCGAGCCGCAGACAAGGGATGGCGACCGAATGGATTTGGTGATTTATTATCGGGGAGAGCAGAATATCCTTGAATTAAAAATCTGGCGGGGAAATTCCTATAATGAGAGGGGAGAAAAGCAGCTTTCCGCGTATCTTGATTATTTTCAGATGAAAAAAGGCTATATGCTCAGTTTCAATTTCAATAAGAAAAAGGAAACGGGCATAAAGGAGATTGTGCTGGGGGATAAGCT
>CALWRE010000212.1 GCA_944383835.1 uncultured Lachnospiraceae bacterium
GGGGTTATTCCCTTGAAGGATTATATTGAAGAGCGGGCGGTGGAGATCGCCAATTACATCATCGATTACAACGCGACAGTGCGCCAGACCGCAAAGAAATTCGGCATCAGCAAGAGTACGGTACATAAGGATGTAACCGACCGGCTGCAGCAGGTAAATCCCACCCTGGCAGCCAGGGCCCGGGTGGTGCTGGACGTCAACAAATCCGAGCGCCACATCCGCGGCGGCATGGCCACCCGGGAAAAATATATGGGCCGGGTCAAGGCCTGCGAACAGACGCAAGAGTAGGAGGGACGCAAGCCTCAGCTTTTCCATGGAAGCTTTTCTATGGGGAAGCTGGGGCTTGCGTTATTTTAGTCCGTTCTGGTGTACAAATTTTAGTACATAGGATATAATACATTCGAAGGCGCTGAAAATAGGCCTGCTTTCATAAGGCAAATAAAAGAGGAGTGATTCTATGCCGGTTCATATCATAAAGATATTGCAGGAGTTCGCAAAAAATCTGAAGAAACTGCTTGGCAATTCCCTTGACAGCGTTATTATATATGGTTCATATGCAAGAGGGGATTATTCTGAACCGTCAGACATTGACATTATGATTCTAGTTTCTTTGACAGATGAACAGATCAAAGCTGTGTCCGATTCCGTTAGTGACCTTGCCTTTGATTACATGATGAAATATAAAATCGATATTTCTCCGATAATAACGAATACCAATCACTTTAATGATTGGGCTGATAATCTTCCTTATTACCGAAATATCCGAGATGAAGGAGTGGAACTTAGTACATAATACAGCGCAAATATTGAATAAAGGAATGTTCCATAGACCAAGGGGCGGCAAGGATGCCAGCATGCATCTTCACCGCCCCCTGTTGCTGTCCTGCCTGCACCCTCCGTCATTTTATGATGGAAAACTGCCTGCGAGGGTTGTCGATGAGCATCTTGTCTACGCACTCTTTGGAAACGCCGGCCTCCAGCAGACGAGGAACGAAAATGTCCAGGATATAGTTGTGCCCGTATCCGCCGCCGTACTGGGGCCACATGGAGGCCCGGCCATTGTCTCCGCCCAGCATGATGTTGTCGGCATATCCCGCCTCGCACATTCCCTTGATCAGATCGATCAAGACGCTGTCCGGCCAGTATTTGGCCCGGCTGGGGCCGTCGTAGCCCAGCGTCACTCCCTGGGCCGCCATCTTCTTGTGGTACTCCAGGTCGGGATTGCGGTCCACATGGCCCAGCGTAACCCTTCTCGGATCCACGCCGAATTTTTTCACCAGTTCAATGACCTCCAGGCCCATGGTCCCTCTCTCGGTATGGGTGGAAATCGGGGCTCCTGTCATTCGGGCGGCCTTGCAGCCAGCCTCGATGGCCCGCATTTCCATCGGACGGATGCAGTTATAATGAGTGGCAAATTTGATCACGCCCGCCTTGGCCGTGCTCCTCTTCACGATAGGGCCGTTGTAGTTGTTAATCTCAATGCCGATCTCAATCTCGTCGGCGATCAGCTGGGCGATCTCATCGATGCTGTATTTATTCACCCAATGCTCCGCATCGTAATAGATTCCCCGCTGAAAACCGGTGCAGGAAATAATATGCATGCCCGAGGCGGAGGCAATCTCCTTCAGCATCTCAATCTGCCGGCCGCAGTCAATCGGATTCATATCTACCAAAGCGTCGAACCCTTTTTCCTTGGCCGAGCGCATCGCGTCGATGGCGTAGTCCACCCGGTCCAGGCGCAGATCCCGGTCCGCCTTTTCTTCTCCCCCGCCGATGGTAATCAGATGATCGTGATAGTTCGTCACGCCCAGCTCCTCCGGCTTTATCGTCCCCAGAACGGTCTGAATATACTCCATATCACATCGCCCTCGCTTTCTTCATCAGTTTTCTTACATTTTCCACGTCGACCCGCTCCCGCGGATCGGAATTTTTCTTCAGGCAAGTCGCCACACAGCAGCCGTCCGCAATCGCCAGGATCCTGTCTATATTGTCAAAGTTTACGCCGGTATTGGCAAACACCGCAGCTTCATGGATGCATTCTTTCACGCCCTGCAGCTGTTCATAAGGGGCCTGGGTTCCCGCCATCGCTCCAGATACACAGAGCCCTTCCACCAGGGAACTCTTTACCGCCGTCATGGCCCGCAGGCGGATATCCCGCGAATCCAGGCAACTGGAGAATTCCGGAACCAGGTTGCTCAATATTTTGACATGGTCCGCTCCGATCTTATGGCGGTAAGCCAAAATGCCCTCTGTATCCGGGGCCAGGATGCCGTAATCCCCGCAGTAGGTTCCACAGACAATTCCTCTTATAAACGAAGCCCCGGTTGCCCTGGCCACGGCTAACGCCGCCTTGGGATCCCACTGGATATCTACGCCAAAGGGAATAGGGCTCCCGCCCCGGATCACCTGGCTTACGATATGCGTCATTGCCGCCACAATATGCGGTTCCACTCCCATCGAATAGGGCTTGTCAAACTCATTGCAGAATATTACGCCCGAGATGCCGCCTTCCACCAGACTTTCATAATCCTGCCTGGCATGTTCGAGCACCTTTTCCAGTCCTGCCGCCGAATCATACAGAACAGTCCCCGGCAACGCCTGAATATGCACCATTCCAATTACTGGCTTGACGGCGCCAAATAATTCGTCAGTCCACACGTTGCATTATCCTTTCTGTTCTTCTAAATTCAGCGCTTTACTTATCTTTTCCTTCAGAATCTTTACGTCGGTGAAATTGGTGGTGGTGATCAGAATCATCCCCTCCCTTTCCCCTATGGTTTTTGCTAAAGACGGCGTGGTGATGCATACATCCGGATGGCAGCTTTTAAACTGTCCCGCATCGATATGCTTTACATCTGCCGCAACTCCCAGCTCCTTAAAAGCCTTCTCCACAGTCATCTTCAAGATCAGACTGGAACCCATTCCATTTATACAGACTGTGTGTACTTTCAGCATAGGCCTCTCCTTCCTGCCTGTCCTCACACTTACAGGCTCACAGATATTTCTTGCAGATATTCCTTTAATTCCGGTTCGGATGAAATTTCAAAAATACGGCTGACAAAATTTTCATCCATCAGCATGGCGGCCAGACGTTCTATTGACTCCAGATGCTCCTGGGAGGAGGTGCAGGCAAAGGAGAGCACAATGCGCACCGGATCGTTGCATTCATGGCAGAAGTTCACCGGATGCTCCAGCTTCATGAAATGGAAGGCGTTTCGCAACGCCCCATGTTCCGGTGCGCTGTGCAGCAGGACAATGTGCGGAACGATCACCATATAGGCCTCGTTATCCTCCAGGTCCTTCTTCACATATTCAAAATAAGCCTTTTCGGCAAAGCGGTGAGAGATAAAAAATTCTGCCGCATGATCCACCACCTGCCTCCAGTCCGTATACTGCTCCCGATTGTACTCAATCCCGTCAAACAACTGTCGTCCTGTCATTTTTACTCCTCGTCTTCGTCTGCGATGATAACCTCAATCCCATGGCTTTCCAGCAAAGACTTGTCCTCCGGCGTGATTCTTTTATCTGTGATCAGCTTATCCGCTGCCTCCAGGCCGCAGAAGAAGGCATGGCGGGCCACGCCGATCTTGGTAGCGTCCGCCAGTATGATAACCTCCTTGGCCCTTTCCACCAGCACTCTTTTGACCAGCGCGTCATTCATATTAAAAAGAGTAAATCCGCAGTCAAAAGATATCCCCGCCACACCGATAAATGCCTTATCTAAGATATATTCCTTTAAGGTCCGAATTGCATTATGGCCGATCAGGGATTTGTCCCGGCGCGAAACCTCTCCGCCAGTGCAGATCACATTGATATCTTCACAGGGCAGCAGCTCGTTGACCACCGGAATCGATGCCGTCACCACATTCAGATTTCCCACGCTTGCCAGGAATCTGGACATTTCATAAGCCGTGGTGCCGACATCAATCCCAATGCAGTCTCCCGGCGTGATGAAGCTCACCGCTTTCTTTCCGATTTTGGCTTTGATGTCCTGGGAATAGTCTTTGCGTGTATCAAAACGAAACTCATAACCCACTTTTTCTTCATTGATAATCGCACCGCCGTGGGAGCGGATCACGAGCCCCTGCTTATCCAATAAATCCAGGTCTCTCCGGATTGTTACCGGAGTCGTATTCAGCTGCTGTGCCAATTCATGGACGGAAACCGCCTTTTCTGTTCTTATTTTTTCTAATATTATTTTTCTTCGTTCTTCTGCTATCATATTTTTTCTCCTTTATAAAGGGAACATAGCACATAAGAACAAATAAGTAAATAATACTATCTAAAATTTTTCACTTTTTCCATAAAGCGGCGTACACGGTTTTCATCTACCTCGTTGTAAAACTGTCCGTCCCGTTTAAAGAATGTTCCTATCACACATCCGTCCGCTATGTTCAGCTGTTCCTCTACATTGTCGATATTGACGCCGGTGTTTACAAAAACCACCGTGTCAGGAACCACGGCCTTCACCCGTTTCAGCACCTGGGTATCCGTCGGCGCCCCGGCCGTCAGCCCCGATACGCACAGGGCGTCCGGATTGTTATTAAATACCGTGGACCGGGCAATGGACTCGATATCCCTGTCCGCCAGATATTTGGCCGCCTCCGGGACAATATTAAACAGGGCGCGGACATGGCCGGCACTTACGCTGTGTTTATGCCGAACGGTTTCTCCATAGTTGGTATTCCAGATTCCAAAATCGCTGGCATAGACGCCGGTGAAAATTTCCCGGACAAACTTAGCGTCCACCGCTGCCGCCAGATCAAAGGTCTTGCAGGGATCCCACAGTACATCCACCCCGTAGGGCACGCGGATCTCCGGCATAAGCTCGCCGATTACACGGCCCATCGCCGCCACGGTGACAGGCTCCACCTGGGTCAGATAAGGGAGGCTGAATTCATTGGAGAACATCACCCCATCCACTCCGCCGTTTTGGAGAGCCCGAAGGTCCCGGCGGGCCATCTCCACCACATAGGCCATGCCCTTTGCCGCATCGTAATTGGGATCCCCCGGCAGAGGCTTTAGATGGCACATTGCAATGACGGGCTTATCCACCTGGAAAATTTCTTTTGTCCACATATTTTTTCCTTTCTAAGCCTGCTTTTCTCAGGCTTCCTCCGCAAAATACTTTTTAAGCAGCACACTGGCCACAATATAGATGACGACCAGCAGGGCGACAAAGAACCACACATTCCCCAGAACATTCATGATCGCCGCAAGAAGGGCCATCGTCGTGCCAAAATCGGTGTTTCCATAGGTCGCTCCCAAGGTATCCAGCCCGGACAGGGTCGTAAAGATGACGCCGCCCAGAATCTGTACGATTCCTACAACCAATCCGCTGATAAAGGCCGCCTTTCTTCCGCCGTATTTGAAACCGAATACACCGGCGATGCCGCCGTCGAAAAAGGTGGCGATAATACCGGGAATCATCAGCGTGCCGGAGCCCATCGCAAGAAGGATGAAAAAGCCGACGAATTCACCCAAGAACGCGCCCAGAAAACCAAGGACAGAAGCGAAAGGCGCCAGAGGGAAGAATACCGGCATATCCACGCTGGGAACCGCATCCGGAATCAGCTTGTCCGAAATGCCCTTGAAAGCTGGAACCAGCTCGGCGATCATCATGCGCACGCCTGATAAAAGAATCACGATGCCCACGGTAAA
>CALWRE010000213.1 GCA_944383835.1 uncultured Lachnospiraceae bacterium
GGTATCAGTATGCGTGAAGCTGAGAAATAAGCAGCTATCATCAGAGGGATGGTGCTCCGCACCGTTTAAAATGGACTGAGCGCACCGTTGGTGCGGAGCATATGCCCTCTTTTACTGGAATTTGCAAAACACAGCCCCAAAAACTATGAGAATAGTTCCTATCCATACGAATTTCTTCTCTTTTCTAAAATCATTTTGCTGATTATCCAAGTACGCTGCTGTTCCGACACTTTTTGTGCTCGTTGTAAGGACTGACCACACGCTTATAATTGTACCGAACGTAGAAAGTACAATTCCCAAAATATTAAGTACCATATCTATCTTTACATCCTCCCATATTTTTTTCGTATTATATCATGGAAAACACAACAGAAAAACACCCATCTTTCGACAGGTGCTTTCATAGGAGGATCCATGTGTGAGAAAAGGTGTGGTACCCTCGCCTGGTACCTCTGGATTATATTATACTTGTGCTTTTTGTGCTTTTTGTGCGTTTTTCAAAAATTCATCCATTTTTCTGCTGACTCGGCTACGATCCATATGCAGTTTTTGTCCAATCTTTTCCTGTTTTATGCCTTCGCAGTAATACATCCGGAAGATCCGCCGCGTCACCCCGTCCGGTATCGCCTCAATCCACCTCTCCACAGCGTCCACCTCCGCCTGCAGCAGCTCGATCCGTTTTGTCCATCTCTCCCGCCGGCGCTCCTCCAGGCCGTGATCATAGCCGACAATAGACCGCGGCTGCGGATAACCTCGCCGATAGTCCAGGATCACCGAGTTGTCGATCAGGCTCTCGGATCCGGGCAGCTCCCGGAGCTTTTGCCGCAGCTCCACGATCTCGTCCTTATTGCTCCGGTATGCCTCCAGCTGCTGCTTGTCCATGGCTATCTCCTCCCTCTCTCGTCTTGCTATACTCCCAGCCCTCTGCTCACCTGCAGATCAATCCCCATCTCGTCCTTTACGGCTGCCAGGTAGTCCTCCAGGGTGACACCGGATGTCGGGTCTACTGCGGCATCGATCTTGCTCTCAAACCGCCGCAGAAATTTTAGTCCCCGCTGCTGTCCGAAACCAAAAGCATCATGCAGCGTCAGGCAGGCCGCTGCGCACACGATATCAACCGTCTGGCGGCTGATCTCCCGTTTCATGGCTGCCACCTCCTTGTCCGAGATGTTGAGGGATATCCCCTGCAGCCGACGCAGTCTGATCTCTTCCTCCAGTGCCTCCACGCCGCCATTTCTGACGATATCCAGCGCGTATGCCAGACCCTCGTTCCGGCCGGCCATCATTGCATCAATCTTTCCCACTTTTTCTCCTCCTGCAAATCAATCATCTCATATTCACTGCGAAAATTTTGATCGTTCGAATTTGACGCATGGAATACAAAACATGGACAGCTCCGCTTATGCTCGGTATATTCAAGCCACCAGCAGACACAGGGCTTATAATCCTCATCCACACCTGCCCTATGTCTTACATATCCGTTCCCCACATAAAGATATCTTATCCCATCACATATTTCTGCTTTCGCAATCTCAATGGCCTGCTCCCTGCTGTATTTTTCTTTTGAAACCGCAAGCGTATCATCCCCGCCAAAAAAGATACCGTAATCAAATTTACTCATCTTGCTCCTCCTCACTGCAGCCACGCCTCCGGCGGGAGCGCATCTGTGTACTGCTTCCACTCCCTCGCCTCTTTGCCGTAATCGCTCCAAGCACCCTCCAATGCATCGTAAAGTCGATCGATTTCTCGTACCACTTGGAGGACCCCTGTATTTTGGTCTCGTAGAATGTCGAGGGCCGCCTTGAGATTGTCGTATCGATACCGTAGCCCTATATAAGCATGATAAATCCGGAAGCATCGGCGGGCCGCAGCTATGAGATCGTCCTTTGTCATCTGTTTCAGTCTCTTGTGAACCTCATCCTTTGCAAAGTCATCATCGTAAGAGGCAAGACCGTAGTAGTCCCCCTCATAGCTGTCCCATCCTAACAGCCCACCGTAGTAAGCGCCGGCACCGACGGCCACGAAGAAAGCATCAAAACACTTAGGCACCCACTCGTTTTGGAGATCATCCCACATACGATCACACTCGGCACTTAAGTCGGCGAATGCCATCTTAAACTCGTACGCCTCGTCCTCGTCACCCGCCAGGGCATTGATGAGCGTGTCTGATCCATCGTCCGAATCCACATACCACCGTACCTCTTCGCAGGCATCCCCGATTTCCCATAGGTCTTCGCGGATCCTGTCAAAGTTTAGGTCTCGCACAATCGGCTTTTTGTATCTCAGATTTTTGGCTTTCCAAATCTTAGATTCTTCAGCGGTCATCTCTTACTCCTTTCCCGGTCCATCATCGCCATCTCCACATAGGTCAAGTGGATCGGCAGTCCTTTATCCCTGGCAAAGACCGCGACATTCCTGCTCTTATGTACCAGCCGGCAGTCCACCATCTTTTTGCCGACACAGACGCCGCTCTGGTCATACACATCTACCTCAACCTTGATCTTGTCCCCGATCTGCAGGCTCTCGCGCTTTGCTCGGACCTCGGCCGGCGTGATCGCTGCGTCCTGCAAAGCCTCCTCACGCTTTATGCTCCACGCTGCCATCATCCTGCAACCTCCTCTCAGTCGTCTTCTTATATCCTTCCAGTAAAATCAAAAAATGCTCATTTGCTGATCTTCCCAGTAAAACCGTTCCTCCCAATCGTGGAGCCTGGTGCGCGTCAAAGTGTTCCACATGTTACATATCAGATTCGGCTCGTCTTCCAGCCGCAAAAGCTTTTCCCATAGGTCACGATGATTCGTCCGCAGATGCTTCAGCTCTGCGTATCCAGCATTCGGGCAAAACCAGCATCCACCTCTCGGAGCAAAATCATAGATTGGAGACAACAGGTCATACCTCTTACACAGATCAAGCGCCATCTGCTCTGTGTAATGATGTTTTTGTAATAGTGATGTCTGATTGTCCGCATTTACAACACGTTCCATTCTCGCCGGTTCATCTGTGGCAATTCCGATGTATTGGGTAAAATCTTCTTCAATTTCCTTCCAAAATTTCCGAATCTGGCGCACTTTACAGTCACGATTGACCACACATTTTCCCGTCATAGGAAATCCTGCCCGTTTTCCAGTTCCAAAAAATTTCCCTTTCGTTGTTTCCCTGAAAAAACAATCAACGTATGTTCTGTCTGAATGAAGTATCTTCACTTCATATCCCCAGCTCTCAAACAAAGGAATTGCTTTGTGCTTTATAAAGTCTATGTGCTCCGGCAACTCCCCGCTGATAGTCTTGTCAAACATAACTTCGGAGAAGATTATCATGTCAAGCGGCTCCCCATGCTCATGCGCCAGAATTATACTGGCGGTGCTGTCTTTTCCGCCGCTCCAGGATGCTATGTACTTCAATCGCTGCTCCCTCCCTGCCGGTACGGTTCCGGTAGGGGCATCCAGGCTGTAATACCGTCTATATCTCCAAACGCCGCATCCGAGTCTGCTTCGTATTCCACCAAGTAGATACTGTGACCATCTGTGCACAGCACTGTCTCTCCGTCTCCTGGGAGACACCTCCACACTGGGATCCAGCCACCACTTTTCGCATACTTGACAATAACATCTTCAACGCGCTTATAACACATCCGGATAATCTTATCAGCATCCCCGCCCGGCGGCGTGTTGATCTTTACTCTGTCAAGCCTTATCCTCTCCAAAAGGTACTTCCATTGCTCCATATCCGTTTCTCCTTCATAATCCTTTTTTATAACATTCCATGCACAGTATCAGATTCGTGCGCCGGCGGGTGGTTATCTCCACCGCCCGTCCATGTATCAACCTTCCGCAGCGCGTGCAGACAATTGCTTTCTTCTCTGGTTCTTTTTTTTCGTCGCGCCTTTACCTGTTTTTCTCGGCATTCCGGCTCCTTTCCTCCAATTCATCCAGCAGATCCTGGATTAGGTGCACTACGAGGGGCGCATGGCTGTACTTGTCCATGAGTCCGCAGGCCTCCTGGACGATAACCTCCCAGACCGGATCATACCGGCCGATAACCCTCCGGCGCCAGCGCAGCCACCAGCCGTTATACACATCCCGGAAGGCCTGGGCGATCTCGCTGTTGCTCATACACGCCTCAGTTCCTCGATCCGGATATAGATCCCTGGCACCTCCGCCCAGCGCTTCTCCACACATTCTGACGCCACCAGGGCATCGTCAGCCCAGTAATGCAGGTGCGTCATGACGTCTTTGAGCATCTTCTGCAGGTTATCGGTATCCGGTTTTGTCCCCCGGTACTCCCCGTCCCGGTGCTTGCCCCGCGGAAAAAGCCACTGCACAGACAGCCCCACCGGATCCCGGAATGGTTCTGCCGGCCTGTGCTTTGCCAGGTGCGCCGTCAGCTTCGACCGGGCGGCCTTGACATTCTCCGGCTCATAAAATACCGGCTTGCCATTCACTACCCGCACCTTCTTTTCCTGGTGGGTGCATTCCGGCGGGACCATCGGCATAAAAAATTCGATCTGCATTTCACTTCACCTCTTTAAATCGCAAAACTGCCTTTCCTATCGAAAACTCTTTTGTCACGGGGAGGGGGAAGGGAACGGGCGGGCTGTGCTTCAAGCCCGTCCATTCCTACCCCCGTGACCCCGCCTGCGGGGGAAATTTATTTTACCCTTTAGGGTAGTGTCTTTTTCCCCCGGAAATTGTCTAGTCTTTTTCTTCCCCCGGAAAAATTGAAGGGAAGAAAAAGTCTTGTCTTTTTCCGGGGCAAAAGTCTTGTCTTTTTCATTTCTTCCCTGAACCAGGTCTTGAAAAAGTCTAGTCTTTTTCATTTCGGCAATGAAGATCCGGTTTTGAAGAAGCCTAGTCTTTTTCTTCCCCCGTGCTTTTTACAATCAAGTTGTTTTCAATCTTATAACCGCCGTGCTCTTTTACCATCGTCCGGATTGTCCGCTCTGATTTTCCCAAAAAGCCGGCCACATCAGACACCGTCGGGGCGTCCCCGAAGTTTCCGTTATCAATCGCTTCTTCCAGGGCCTGCCTCCGGTCATCCTTCCTTTTCCCTGCGTTTTTCTTGTTCTTCTCCGCTGCCCTCTGCCACATCGGCTTATCTTCTTCCGGCTGGATATCCCCCAGGGCCCCTGATTCGTCCATACGGTGGATCGGATAGTCGAACCATACATTGATAGGCTCAAACCCAGGAAACTCCCTCAGCGTGGCCTCCAGGCGCCATGCAGTGCGCCGCAAAGCCCGTCCCTTCTCTTCTTCGATCTGACGCCGCAGGTCATTCATCTGCCACTTGGAAAGGCTGTTTTCGCAGTAGGAAAGCATTGTCCGGGCATTTAAAAGGTCATCCTCCGACAGATCATCCTGCCAGGCGTAATGGGCATCCAGATAGTCCTTGCAAGCCTTACAGGTCGCCTGGTCTTCCTGCTGCCTCCGCATGGCATCCGGTATCGTCAGCTCGATCATATCTAACTGCGCGTCCGGATCCCTGGCAAAAACACCCGACCCAGAGGCCCGGTCCATGGATTTCTTCCCTCCCTGGGCCCCCTTACTATGATGATGGCAGTAGATAGTGGCAGCGCCCAGTTCTGTACAGATCTTATCGAATTGGTTGCAGAACCGGGCCATTTGTTCCGCACTGTTCTCGTCCCCCGTAATGATCTTATAGATCGGGTCTATGACAACAGCGCTGTATCCCTTTTTCTGTGCCCTGCGTATCAGCTTGGGAGCCAGTTTATCCATTGGCACGGATTTACCCCGCAAGTTCCAGATATCGATATTACGCAGGCTTTTGGGCTGCCATCCCAGGGCCCGGTATACATCCCAGAACCGGTGCAGGCAGCTGGCTCGGTCAAGCTCCAGGTTAACGTATAGCACCTTCCCCTGGGCGCATCTGCGGCCCAGCCACCGGCGTCCCTCCGCGATGGCACAGCACAGTTCGATTTGCAAAAAGGATTTCCCTGCCTTGGATGGCCCTGCAATCAGCATCTTATGTCCCTGCCGCAGGATCCCTTCAATCAACGGGGGTGCCAACGGCGGCAGGTTGTCCCACACCGCCGCCAGTTCTTCCACCTCCGGGAGGTTATCGTTGACCGCCTCGATCCACTCCTGCCACTCGTTCCAGGAACTTTTGCCGATATTGTATTATCCCGCATTTTATCTACCTTCGAATCATGTTATATTCAGTTGAATTAAAAAGAGGCATGGCATAAATTATTCTGATAGATTTTCCATCAGATTGCTTTATGCCATGCCGTTTGTGTTATCATAATGGTCGTTGCATTAAAATAGCAGGCCTACACCCTGGAAAGTCTGGCCTGCTACTGCTCATACGCACAGTATTGCCTGTGCACATTCACAAGACTATGATAACCAT
>CALWRE010000214.1 GCA_944383835.1 uncultured Lachnospiraceae bacterium
CCTGCCGCATCTTTTTCTTTTCATTCGACTTCTCGCTTTTTCTGTGCTATGATGGTGGAGATGCGAAGATAAGGAGGAAGATGAAAGCGTGGGGAAACCGTCGAACTATCTCTGTCTGGGCATTGTCGCCCATGTGGATTCCGGAAAGACGACGCTGGCGGAGGCCGTTTTGTACCAAACGGGGCAGCTGAGGCGGCTGGGAAGGGTGGATCACCGAGATGCTTTCCTGGACACGGATGAAATGGAAAAAAACAGAGGGATAACGATATTCTCGAAACAGGCGGAATTTTCGCTGGGAGAGCGGACCGTAACCCTTTTGGATACGCCGGGACATGTGGATTTTTCGGCGGAGATGGAGAGAACCCTGCAGGTACTGGACTGCGCGGTTCTGGTAATCAGCGCGGCAGATGGAATTACCGGCCATGTGAATACCCTGTGGAAGCTGCTGGAGAAATATCAGGTGCCGGTTTTTATTTTTGTCAATAAGATGGATCAGCCGGGGGCAGACGGGGCGGAAATCCTGCGAACCTTGAAAAAGTCCCTGGGAGAGGGCTGCGTGAATATGATGCCTCCGAAACAGGGAGAAAAGGCCGCAGCCTTAAGCGCCGACTGGCAGGAGGAGCTGGCAGTCTGCGATGAAGCGCTTTTGGAAAGGTATCTGGAGGGAGAGGCTGTACGGGAAGAGGACGTTCGCAGCCTGGTGTGCAGGCGCAGGGCTTTTCCCTGCTTTTTTGGCTCGGCCCTTCGCCTGGAAGGGGTGGAAGAGCTCTTGGCCGGCCTGGAAAAGTATGCGCCGCGCCCTGCCTATCCGGAACCGTTTGGAGCCAGGGTCTATAAGATATCCAGGGATGGGCAGGGCAGCCGCTTGACCCATATGAAGATCACAGGCGGCAGGCTGCGGGTAAAAGATGTGATAGGCGGGGAGAAGGCAGATCAGATACGGATTTATTCAGGGGCCGGGTATCGCACGGCGGAGGAAGTGACGGCTGGCTGCATCTGCGCGGTCACCGGCCTTGCGCAGACATACTGCGGACAGGGACTGGGGGAGGAGAATTGGTCGTGGAAACCGGTGCTGGAGCCGGTACTGACCTACCGCCTGCTTTTGCCGGAAGAGAGCGATATCCATGGGGCTCTGGGAAAAATCAGGCAGCTGGAGGAGGAAGAGCCGGGCCTCCATGTGGTCTGGGATGAGAAGGCCGGGGAGATCCACGTCCAGGTCATGGGAGAGGTGCAGATTGAGATTCTGAAAGATATCCTGCAGCAGAGATTTGGACTTGCGGCCGAATTTGGCTCGGGCAGCATTTTATATAAGGAGACGATCGAAAATCCGGTGGAAGGAATCGGCCATTTTGAACCCCTTCGCCATTATGCTGAGGTCCATCTGCTGCTGGAGCCTGGCCCCAGAGGCAGCGGCCTTCGTTTTGATACGGTCTGCAGCGAGGATGTGCTGGATCGCAACTGGCAGCGGCTGATTCTGACGCATCTGCAGGAAAAAAAGCATGCGGGGGTGCTGACTGGTTCCGAAATTACCGATATGAAGATCACCCTGCTGGGCGGGTGGGCCCATAAAAAGCATACGGAGGGCGGGGACTTCCGTCAGGCGACCTACCGCGCTGTCCGCCAGGGGTTAAAGAAGGCCCGTAGCATCCTGTTGGAGCCGGTGTACAGCTTTTGGCTGCGGGTGCCGTCAGACTGCCTGGGGCGGGCGATGACCGATCTGCGCCGGATGCACGGGGAATTCGGCCAGCCGGATCTGGAGGAGGACATGGCGGTGCTGACCGGTACGGTGCCGGCCGCCTGCCTGGGAGATTACGGCAGGCAGGTTGCGGCCTATTCCAAGGGAAGGGGGCAGCTCTCCTGGGAACTTAAGGGCTATGAGCCCTGCCACAACGCGGAGGAGGTCATTGCAGCCTTCGGCTATGATGCGGAGGCAGATGTGGATAACCCGTGTGGCTCGGTTTTCTGCAGCCACGGGACAAGCCTGCTTGTTCCCTGGGATCAGGTGGACGAGATGGCCCATATGGGCTTATTGTGGGGGCCTGCATCCGGAAATCCTTCCGCAGAGGAAGAGGAGGGGGAGGGGGAGGAGGGACGGCCTTCGGCTTCTTCTTATTCCTCCATGGTAAAAATGGATCAGGAACTGGAAGAAATTTTTGTGCGGACCTACGGGCCGATCCGGAGGCGCAGGGGGATGTTCGATGCGCCCCAGGGGGAGGGCCGCAGTTTCTATGACAGCGAAGAGAAGGAAAGCGTTTCGGCTGCCCGGCTCAGCGGGGAGAAAAAGGGAAAGCCTCCGAAGGAGCCGCCCCGCCGCTACCTTCTGGTGGACGGCTACAACATTATTTTTTCCTGGCCGGAGTTAAACGAGCTGTCGAAGAGCAGTATGGAAGCGGCCAGAGGAAGGCTGATGGATATTCTCAGCAATTATCAGGGCTACCATAAAATGACGCTGATTCTGGTCTTTGACGCTTACCGGGTCGAGGGAGGGGTCGGAGAGGTTTTCCGGTATCACAATATCCATGTGGTATTCACAAAAGAAGCGGAGACGGCCGATCAATACATTGAAAAGACCGTCCATGAAATCGGGCGCAGGCATGAGGTCACGGTGGCTACTTCGGATGCTCTGGAACAGGTTATTATTCTGGGGGAAGGGGCGAGAAGAATGTCGGCGGCGGAACTCTATGAGGAAATCCACCGGACGGAGCAGGAGATCCGCCGGGAACATCTGGACAAAAGATCCGGAGGGCGGCGTTATCTCTTTGACGAGATGGACGATGAGCTGGCCGGACAGATGGAGAGAATTCGCCTGGGCTGGCAGGATTCGGTATCAAAGGACGAGACGAGCGGGAGGACAGAAAATGAATAAAAAGGAAATCACCGAGGTAAAAAAACAGTTTACGCCGCAGCGCTGCACGATCACCCGAATCTGCGGCTGCTATGTGGATGGAGAAAAGGAAAAGCGCACGGCCTTTCGAGAGGCTTTTTTCTCCCTTCCGGAGGAGGACGCTTTTAAATATCTGGATTTGTTTAAGAAAACCCTGTCCGGGACGATAGGGAAAAATTTAATGACGATGGAATTTCCGCTGGACGAGGAGAAGGAAGGGGGCCGTCAGGCCTTTTTGCTGCGGGTGCGGGACAGCCAGCTAAAGGACGAGGAAATTCTGGAGGAATTTTACGATCAGATTATTGCGAACTATGAGGAACCGGAGAATTACTTAATCCTGTTGGTTCATGGGGCCTATGACATTCCGGGAAAGGCCTCGGACGACACGGAGATGTTCGACGCCTCCGACGAGGTCTATGAATATCTGCTTTGCTCTCTGTGCCCGGTGAAGCTTTCCAAGCCGGGACTTTCCTATAATGCGGAAGAAAACTGCTTTCAGAACCGCATCCGAGACTGGATTGTGGATATGCCGCAGACGGGCTTTCTGTTTCCGGCTTTTCACGACCGCAGCACGGACCTCCATGCTGTCCTGTATTATTCCCGCAATGCGGCCAAGCTTCACGGGGAATTCGCGGCGGAGTTTTTGGGCTGTCTGCCTCCGCTGACGGCGGCGGACCAGAAGGAGGTCTTTCAGGAGTTGGTGGAGGAAACGCTGGGGGCGGACTGCGGTTATGAGACGGTAATGACGATCCATGAGAAAATCAGCGATATGATTGAGGAGCATAAGGAGGATCCGGAACCGGTGACGCTCTATAAGGAAGATGTGAAGCAGCTCTTCTTCGAGAGCGGGGTGCCGGAGGAGAGGCTGGAGGGCTTTGAAGAGAAGTTTGAGGAGGCGGCCGGGGAGAACGCTTCCCTGATGGCTGCCAATGTGGTGAGCACCAGAAAATTTGAGGTCAGGACGCCGGATGTGGTGATCCAGGTGGATCCGGAAAAAGCGCAGCTAGTGGAAACCCGTATTCTGGACGGCAGAAAGTGCATTGTGATTGCCGCTGATGAGAATGTGCAGATCAACGGGGTGACGGTGCGGTCCTAAAAATAGGAAGAGGGGCTGCCCCGGCCGGGCATGCCATAATTTGCCTCCGGTTTTCGCGAAATAAATCCTCCCAGGCGGTTGACATAGAATTTCGCCTCTGCTATAATAACAGCAGTTGTAACAAATTCGTAATAATTGACGCAGTTTTTTAATATATACCGGAGGTACGAATGAAGAAGAAAAGATGGATACAGATCGGATGCGTGACGGCTGCAGCCTGTGTGATCGGCAGTGCGACCCTGATGGCAGGGGCGAGTGAGACCCTGGACGTAGAGGGAGCAGTGGCCGGCGTGGCGGTTCCTTTGAACAATTATTTTGCCAGCAGCTTAAACCCCGAGGAGGAGCTCAGCGAGTTCCTCAATTCCGACGCCATCTTAAACGCAGGACAGCCGGCGGAGGCTGCAGCCCAGACCGAAGTGCCGACAGAGGCGGAAACCCAGGCGCAGACGGAAACACAGCCGGAGGCGGAGCAGACGACGGAGCAGCAGACCGAAGTGCAGCCTGAGACAGAGGCGGTGCAGACCCAGGCCGAGACAGAGACCGAAGCGCCGACAGAGGCGGAAACCGTATCTCCCTATGCGGATATCGCGGTATCCCATGTCCGTGAGAACAGCTATGTGAATGTGAGAAGCGAGCCCAATACCACTTCCGAGGTATTAGGCAAGCTGTATAATGACTGTGCGGCCACCATCCTTGCCACCGTGGACGGCGAGGGCGGACAGTGGTACGAGATAAAGTCCGGCAGCGTACAGGGCTATATTAAGGCGGAATATTTCCTGACCGGCGATGAGGCCGAGGCCAGGGCGATTGAAATCGGCAAGCTGGAGGGCCGGGTGAATACCAACGGCCTCAGGCTTCGCAGCGAGCCCAGCCTGGACAGCGAAATCCTGACCCTGATCTGGAGCGGCGAGACGTACGTGGTTCTGGAGACGGGCGGCGAGTTCGTCAAGATCATGGTGGACGAGGATCTGGTAGGCTATGTGTACGCTGAGATGATCGATGTGGATGTAAAGTTTGATACGGCGATCTCCCTGGAGGAGGAGCAGAAGCAGAAGGAAGAGGAAGAGCGCAAGAAGAGAGAGGCTGAGGAAGCGCAGCGCAGACTGGAAGAGGCCAAGAAGCAGCAGGCTGCGGCGGAGTCGGCGGCTGCGGAGGCAGGCTCCTCCGAGAGCGGCTCGTCTTCATCGGGCAGTTCTTCGGCCAGCTCCGAGGTTACCAGTGCCAGCCGCGACGCCTTGGTCTCCTATGCGAAGCAGTGGGTGGGCGTGACCCCTTATGTTTACGGCGGTACCAGCCTGGAGAATGGAGCCGACTGCTCCGGCTTTACGCAGGCAGTTTACCGCAATGCCCTGGGTGTTTCGATTCCGAGAGATTCCCGTTCCCAGGCCAGCGGCAGCACGACCATCAGCGAGAGCGAGCTTCAGCCCGGCGATTTGGTATTCTACAACAGCGGCGGCGGAGCCATCGATCACGTGGCGATCTATATCGGCGGCGGCCAGGTGGTGCATGCCAGCAATTCTCGTGTCGGCACCATCATCTCGAATATGAAATATCGTGAGCCTTGCCAGTACGGCAGATATATCAGCTGACGGCTGGAAGGTACAGAGCGCTTTTGGCGCTTGGATCATGGAATAACGCAGGACTGTCCTTCGCGGCAGTCCTGTTTTGCTGTGTTCCCGGCGGGTATGAAGGTTGCTTTCTTTTGCCGGATGTGTTATTCTAGGTAACAGATGGCAGACCGAGAGATACCGCGGTCTGCTAATGGCTGAAAATGAGGAGAGAAATGCTATGGATAAAGTGATTTTGACAGGGGATCGCCCCACAGGCCGTCTGCATATCGGACATTATGTGGGTTCCCTGAAAAGAAGAGTGGAGCTGCAGAATTCGGGGGAGTATGACCGGATCTATATCATGATTGCAGACGCCCAGGCCTTGACGGACAACTTCGAGCATCCGGAGAAGGTGCGGGATAACATACTGGAGGTGGCTTTGGACTATCTGGCCTGCGGTCTGGATCCGGAGAAATCCACGATTTTTGTCCAGTCTGCCGTGCCGGAGCTGACGGAGATTACTTTTTACTATTTGAACCTGGTCACCTTGTCCCGGCTGGAGCGCAATCCCACGGTCAAATCGGAGATTGCCATGAGGGGCTTTGAGGCCAGCCTGCCGGTGGGATTTGTCTGCTATCCGATCAGCCAGGCCTCGGACATCACGGCCTTTAAGGCCACCACGGTTCCGGTGGGGGAAGACCAGCTGCCGATGATCGAGCAGACACGGGAGATTGTGAGAAAATTCAATTCCATCTACGGCGACGTACTGGTGGAGCCGGCCGTTCTGCTTCCGTCCAACGCCGCCTGCCTGCGCCTGCCCGGCACCGACGGCAAGGCGAAGATGAGCAAGTCCCTGGGCAACTGCATCTATCTGGCGGATGATGAGGAGACGGTGCGCAAGAAGGTCATGAGCATGTACACCGATCCCGGCCATATCAAGGTTTCGGATCCCGGAAAGCTGGAAGGCAACACCGTATTCACATATCTGGACGCCTTCTGCCGTGACGAGCACTTTGCAAAATATCTGCCGGAGTATGAGAACCTGGACGCTTTGAAGGCCCACTATACGGCGGGCGGCCTGGGAGACGTAAAGGTTAAGAAATTCCTGAACAACGTGCTGCAGGAGGAGCTTGCGCCGATTCGGGAGAGAAGGAAAGAATACGCAGGGCGGATCGAATGGGTCTATGAGATGCTGCGGGCAGGAAGCGAAAAGGCTCGGCTGGAGGCGGCAGACACCCTGGAAAAGATGAAGGCCGCCATGAAGATAAATTATTTTGAGGATTCCGATTTCCTGAAGGATTTTATCAGCCGGCAGTGAGAGGAGCGGGCCATGCAAAGAAGAGACAAGATCAATTATTACCTGGATTTGGCCGATGTGGTTTCCAGACGCAGCACCTGCCTGCGCAGGCGCTACGGGGCGGTGATCGTCAAGAATGACGAAGTAATCTCCACCGGCTATGTGGGGGCGCCCAGAGGGAGGAAGAACTGCTCGGATCTGGGCTTTTGCCTGCGCCAAAAGATGAACATCCCCCGCGGAGAGCGCTATGAGCTGTGCCGCAGCGTCCATGCGGAGGCCAATGCCATCATCAGTGCCGAGCGGGAGCGGATGATCGGCAGCGCCCTGTATCTGTCAGGCCGCGAGGTTTCCACCGGCGCATATATCAAAAATTCCAGCAGCTGTTCCATGTGCAAGCGGATGATCATAAATGCTGGCATTGAGACGGTTTATATCCGGGATGACGACGACCATTACCGCGTGATTGCGGTGAAGGATTGGGTGGAAAACGATGAATCCTTGGAGGGAACTTTCGGCTATTGATATTTTGGGCTTGCATTTTATTGATTTTCCTGTACAATAGAATCATTGACAGCATCATAGATGCATGGATAAAGGTAAGGCTGTGACGGGAAAGAGTAGGACAGAAGACGGTTTTCAGAGAGCATCCGGCCGGTGGGAGGATGCAGCCGCTCTGCGACGAATACATCCCTGAGCTGCTGCCTGAACGCGGAGGGTAAGGATACGGATCAGGATACTGTACCGGGGAAATGCACCGGGAATAAGGATTGCAGTATCTGCCTGCCTGGGGCAAGTAGGGTAAGACGGGTGCGCCCGATACAGCGCGGGGCGCATGACCGTGCGCCGCAGAGCGGAAGCCGCAGGCATCCGGAATACGAGGTGGTACCACGAAGCATATTCGTCCTCTGTCCCTATCCAGGGACAGGGGATATTTTATTGGGAAAACCCCGGACGGCGGCCGCCGGTGGGCGCATGTATGCGCCCGTCCGAGCGGCCATCGGACGGGTAAGGGAATATGAGCATGGAGGGCGATAGCCCGGAATGCGAATATTGCCGAAGATGGCGGGAGCGGCGAAGCCGCGGAGCCATCTGGTTTTCCCAATAAGGAGAGGAAAACCCCGGACGGCGGCCGCTAGGTGTAAAAAGAAAAGGAAAAGGAGAGACTGCAATGGGAATCTATGAGGAACTGAGAGCCAGAGGGCTGATTGCCCAGGTGACGGACGAAGAAAAAATCCGGGATCTGATCAATGCGGGAGGAGCTAAGTTTTATATCGGTTTTGATCCGACAGCCGACTCCCTCCATGTGGGACATTTTATGGCCTTGTGCCTGATGAAGAGACTGCAGATGGCAGGCAACAAGCCGGTGGTATTGATCGGCGGAGGCACCGGCCATGTGGGCGATCCCTCTGGGCGCACCGATATGCGCTCGATGATGGATGAAGAGACGATTCAGCATAACTGCGACTGCTTTAAAAAGCAGATGGAGCGGTTTATTGAGTTTGGCGAAGGCAAGGCTATCATGGTCAACAATGCCGATTGGCTGCTGAAGCTGAATTATGTGGAGCTTTTGCGGGATGTGGGCGCCTGCTTTTCGGTCAACAATATGCTTCGGGCCGAGTGCTATAAGCAGAGAATGGAGAAGGGACTCAGTTTCCTGGAATTTAACTACATGATTATGCAGGCCTACGATTTCCTGTACCTGCACGATCATTATGGCTGCAATATGCAGTTCGGCGGCGACGATCAGTGGAGCAATATGCTTGCGGGCACCGATTTGATCCGCAGAAAGACCGGCGATGATGCCTACGCTATGACGATCACCCTTCTGCTCAACAGCGAGGGGAAAAAGATGGGCAAGACTGCCAAGGGGGCCGTCTGGCTGGATCCCAACAAGACCACACCTTTTGAGTTCTACCAGTACTGGCGCAATGTGGACGATCAGGATGTGATGAAGTGCATCCGTATGCTGACTTTCCTTCCGCTGGAACAGATCGAGGAGATGGATCGCTGGGAAGACAGTCGGATCAATGAGAAAAAAGAGGTTCTGGCCTATGAACTGACCAGCCTGGTGCACGGTGAGGAGGAGGCAAAGAACGCCAGGGATGCCTCTCACGCCCTTTTTGCCGGCGGCGGAGACGACAGCCATATGCCGCAGACGCAGATCCAGCCCGATCAGCTGACGGATGGAACCATCGGAATTATGGAACTGCTCACCGCCTGCAAATTGATTCCCAGCCGCAGCGAAGGACGCCGGCTGATTCAGCAGGGGGGAATCAGCGTGGACGATCAGAAGGTGGAAAGCCTGGACTATCGAGTGGATGAAGCGGCTCTGAAGAAGGGAGTCAAGATTCGCAAGGGAAAGAAAGTTTTCCATAAAGCGTACATGGAGTGACTGGAACAGCCTGCGAACAAAATAAGAAAGAAAAGGGATTGCCGCGGCAATCCCTTTGACTTTTGAAAACAGCTGTATGCCAGCCATATACTTATGTGCGCATCAGGCCAGTTTGTGGAGCATCTCGCTGTGTTTTGCTACGACTTTTTTCAGCATATCAATATCATCCTGCATGGATTCCATCTGGGGCACCGCCTTTTCATAGCGAACGGCAGCAGGAACGTAGTTCTCCGCCAGCAGGCGAATTTGCGGTTCGAGGACGTTTTCAATCGTCAGATTGATTTGCGAAATATCATCTCGAACCTGCGAAACATCATCTCGAACCTGCGAAACATTATCTCGAACCTGCGAAACATCATCCCGAATCTGCAAAATATCTTCCCGAATCGGGGAAAGCTCAGCGGCAAAGCGAGCGTCGAGCTCCACATCTAACTCTTTTTTAAAATTGGCAAACTCCTTGTTGATAATCTGAGCGATCGATGACAAATCTTCATTGGTTAAAGCCATACGGTAAGCTCCTTTCGCGATTGATGGAAGGACAGACAATAAGCGCCGGGGTATATATTTGGTGTGTTGCAGTGAAAAACGCAGATTTATCGTAACACATCAGAGACAAAAGTGCAACCTGTTTTTGGCGGCTTAATCGTAATTGCTTAATCGTAATACTGGGCCTGGGCATGCCAGAGTTCGTAATATTTCCCTCCCTCTTTAGCTGCCAGATCATCGTGTCTGCCCTGCTCGACGATCTTTCCATGGTCAAAGACCAGGATCTCATCGCAGAAGCGGCAGGAGGAGAGACGGTGGCTGATGTAGACGGCGGTCTTATCTCCGACAATCTGGTTGAATTGGGAGTAGATTTCGGCCTCCGCTATGGGGTCTAAGGCTGCGGTAGGTTCATCCAGGATGATAAAGGGAGCGTCCTTGTAGAGGGCTCTGGCGATGGCGATTTTCTGCGCTTCCCCGCCGGAGATATTCACGCCGTCGTCGCCGAATTCCCGGTAGAGAAGGGTATCAAGGCCCTTCGGCAGAGCTGCCAGCCGGTCTTTAAAACCTGCGTCAGCCAGGGCTTTCATAACCCTCTCTTCGTCATAATCTGCGCGGCCGGCCACATTTGCGCCCAGGGGCTGGGACAGAAGCTGGAAGTCCTGGAAGACCACGGAAAATAGATTGATATAATCGCGGTAGTCGTATTTGCGGATATCGATGCCGTTTAACAGGATATGGCCTTCGTCGGGGTCATAGAGGCGGCACAGCAGCTTGATGAAGGTGGTCTTGCCGGAGCCGTTTTCTCCGACCACGGCCAGGCGGCTGCCGACGCGAAACTTCATGCTGACGTGGCGCAGGGCCCAGTCTTTAGTGCCGGGATAGCGGAAGGAGACGTCCTGGAATTCCACCTCATAATCGCGGTCCGACCGTTTCTCCGTGGTCAGGCTTCCCTGATACATGGAATTGGGAATGTCCAGGAATTCATAGGTGGTGCGCAGGTAGGAGGCGTTGGTACGAATGCTCCCCGCCGCCTTAAACAGCCGGACCACATTGGAGGAAAGGGCGGTCACCGCGCCCACATACTGGGTCACGGAGCCGATGTCAAAGGCTCCGGCCCAGGCCTTCAGACAGGTGAAGACGTAGACAAAGCCGGTGAATATGGCGGAGACGCCGGCGGAGAGACCGCTGTAGAGGCCCATGGGGCCTTTGCTGACGCGGGAAATGGGACCGGTGGTGGAGAAAATATTGTTTTCTTCCCAGTAAGGACGGGCCACGTTGATCTGCTCATATATGCGCACGTCCGCCGTCCGGCTTTGAACCATTCCCAGGTCAAGGAAAAAGCTGAAAAGACGGTTCCCCAGCTTGACGTCCTCCCCGATTCGGCTCATACAGGCGATGGAGCGGCTGGCGCAGCGCCCCGAGACGGCAGTGATCAGAACCATTACGAGCAGCAGGAGGAGGATAAACAGCGGGTGGTTTAAAACGGTGAGCTTACCGGCGGAGGCCGGCACCGGCAGGGTAAAGAGGCTCGCCGACAGGATCAGAGCGCTGATGATCCCAAAGACGGCCTCCAGGATCTGCCGGAACCAGGAGGGAATGTTGTGGATGCCCCAGCCGGACCAGTTGGCGTTCTGCCGGATCTGGAACAGGAAATCGTGGGTCGCCTGCCGGTCGGCGTCGGCAAAGTCCATGGAAAACATCTTGTCGGTATAGAGTTTCTGCTCATACTGATGGAAGGAGCGGCCGCAGGCCAGCACCTTTTCGGACAAGACCGTGCTGAGCAGGCCCAGGAGGGCGGCTACGGCTGCGGTCTGGGCGACCAGGGGCCAGAGGACCTCCGGCCTTCTGGCAAGGGTCAGTTCGCTGATGATCCGGGCGGAAAACCAGATCGTCGCATAAGGGATCACCGCCTTTACCGCGGCATCCAGGGCGTAGATTGTGAAAATATGGGGACAGATCCGGCGGATATCCCGGATGGCGCGCAGGTGGAGGCGCAGGGTCTGGGCCCAGGAGACCTGTCCGGCGTTTTTCTTTTTGTTTTTTGCGTTTTTCATCAGAAATCCCTCCCTTCCTGGTAGTAGCGGCTCTGGACATGGAAAAGGTCGGCGTACAGCCCGCCCTGGGCCAAAAGGGCGTCGTGGGTTCCTTCCTCGGCGATCCGCCCGTCGGCGATAAAGAGGATGCGGTCGCAGAAACGGGTAGAGGCCAGGCGATGGCTGATAAACAGCGAGGTCTTGCCCGCCGTCATCTGGCTGTATTTCTGGTAGATATCGTTTTCGGCGATGGGATCCAGGGCGGCCGTAGGCTCATCCAGCACCAGGATGGGGCCGTCCTTGTAGAGGGCGCGGGCCAGCATCAGACGCTGGATCTGGCCGCCGGAGAAAAGGACGCCGTCCTCCCAGACCTCCCGGCCTACATGGGTGTCGAGGCCGTTTGGCAGCTCCCGAATCTTTTCGGTCAGTCCGGCCTGCTCCAGACACTGCCATACGCGATCTGCATCGTACTGCCTGGACTGGGCTACATTTTCCGCCACAGTGGCATCCAGCACGGAGAAATCCTGGAATACGGCGGAGAAAAGGGTATAGTAATCCCGGCGGTCGTACTGGCGGATATCCTGGCCGTTTAACAGTACCCGCCCCTGCGTGGGGTCGAGAAAGCCGCACAGCAGGCGGACCAGGGTGGTCTTGCCCGCTCCGTTCAGGCCGACGATAGCCAGGTTTTCGCCGGGGCGGACGGTCAGATCAATCTCATGCAGGGTATCCTGGCTGGCGGAAGGATAGCGATAGGAGACCTGCTCCAGGCGCAGCTCATAGGAATCCGCCCGAGGCACCGGCGTTCCGTCTTCAAAACGAAAAGGCTCCGGATATTCCATGTATTGCCGGACTGCGTTCAGATCCAGGCTTTCCTGGCGCAGGGTCTGAAGTTGGGTCAGAATCTCGGTTACCCAGGCGCCAAAGCCGCTCACCGCATTGAAGTACAGGAGAAATTCCGAGGCGGAAAGCCCTTCGCGCAGCGTCAGCCAGATCAGGTAGATATAGGCGAGGGCGTTCCGGGCCGTGGCCATCAGCAGATCGGCCGCCCCGCCTGCCGTCTGTACCGCCTGGCAGCGCCGGTAGAACCGGTCCAGCCTTTTTAAGACGCCGTCGTAGACGGTGCTCAGCCAAGGGGCGAAACCGAAGATGCGGATATCCTTGGCCAAGGCGACGGAGCAGGCCTGGCGGGTGATGTAGCTGCTCTGGCGCAGACAGGTCTGTTCCTCCTCCTGGTGGCGGTAGCGCCAGGCGGAGGTATGGCGGACGGCGGCAAAGCTTACGGCGCTGGTGGCGGCTACCAGGAGCAGAAGCACCGGATCCAGGCCGGTCAGGAGGGCTGCGTAGACCGCGAAGCCGGTCACACCTGCAAGCAGGGTGGACAGGGTCGTCCAGATGTGTTCGCCGGCGGTGTCATTGCTGCACACGGACTCTATGCAGCGGTCGCGCAGCTTCTGTACCTGGGGATCCAGAGTCAGCGGAAAGGAAATGCCGCAGATCTTTGCGTTGAGATCGGAGATGATATCCATGCGCAGGGAAATGCGGTCCGAGCTGATGTATTCTTCCAGATAAGCCTGCAGGAAAGTAAGCAGGAACAGGGCCAGGGCGAAAAAGACGATGGCCAGGAGAAGCTCCGAAAGGGGAGAGGTCTGCTCTACCTTGTCCAGGATGACAGGGGCGATATAGAGCTGGGCCAGGTTGATGCCGACGGCTATGGCCGCGCCCAGAAAGACCGTGGCCAGCACGTTTTTATGCCCGCTCCAGGCGTAGCGGCACATCCAGCCGACATTCTGCAGTATATTGTATTTGGGTTTTATTCGTTCTTTTTCTTGCATAACCATTCACCTCATTTCGGGTATATGTTAGCACAAAAAAATCCCCCTGTGTACATTGGGGGATGAATTGCGCAAATGGGGGGACGAATCGCTTCGTGTAAGAGTTATTCCGCAATATTCTGCGGCAGCAGGATCTCCGTGGTAAAGGCTCCGTCCTCGGAGCCCCGGCTGATGTAGCCGCCCAGCCTCTCCACAATGGCGTCGATGCGCCGCAGGCCGAAACCATGCCCGGTTCCCTTGGTGCTGGCGAAGCGGCCGTTTCTGCGGACGAGCTTTTTGCCTGCGGTAAAATTGGTGAAGGAGATATAGAGCTGCGTTCCCTTCATATCCATATAGATGCGGATCATGCGCTCGCTTTCCGGCAGCTTCAGACTGGCCTCGATGGCATTGTCGAAGAGGTTGCCGATGATGCAGCACAGGTCGATCTCCGACAGCTGCAGCCGGTAGGGGATGTGGGCGTCGGCACGTACCGGAATGTTTTTGGAACGAGCCAGGGAAATCTTGGAGTTTAAGATGGCGTCGGTCATCGGATTGCCGGTTTTGATTACCGGTTCGACGGAGGTCAGATCGGCGTCCAGCTCGTCTAAGTAGCGGCGCACCGCCTCCAGGTCGCCGGCGGCGGCGTAGGCCTTCATGGTCTGAATGTGATTGCGGTAATCGTGCCGCCAGCCGCGCATCTGCCGGTACATATTCTCTACCTCGGCGTAATGGGTCTCCATGAGTTCCTGCTGGTAGGCGTCCAGCTGTCGGTTGATCTTCTTTGAAAAAAGTTTCATGCCTTGCTTCCTGCCTTTCGTCCCCGGCTCAGCCTTCCCGGTCGGCCCGACCAGCTTTCCAGAGAGGATAGTCGTTTTGAATGTATTTGTGCTCCCATTCTTTCGACCAATTCTCCGTATCGTATTCGCTTTCGATGGGGCGATCGTAATAAAGATCCTCCGCAATTTCGAGGATTACGTCCCGCAGTTCCAGAGGTGTGATAAACCGGTCCGGAATGCCGCTAAGCCCAACATTCGCTCCGATGATATTCCCGGCCACCGCCCCGGTGGAATCGCTGTCGCCTCGGTGGTTTACGGCGGCGGCCAGGCCTTTTTCCAAATCGGTCGGGTATTTCAATGCGCAGTATACCGCGATGGCTAGGGTTTCTTCCGCCACCCAGCCTTCTCCCAGCGCGTGGATGGCGTCGATATCCTCTAGGTCGGAAGAGGCGAGGTTTATGGCCCGTTCCATGATCTCCTCGAATTCTTGCAGGTGGGCTGCAGCGGAAAAAAGCGTATGAACCCGCGCCAGGGCGTCTTTTACGGCCGCGAGGATGGAATGTTCGCCGTCCTGGGCCAGGCATTGGATGATACGGACAAGGGCCGCGGCGGGAATATAGCCTAATTCATGGCCATGGGTAAGGGCCGCGGTTTCCGCCCCTATGCGCATCGCGTCTTCCGGAGCGAAAGCGTTTTGATCGATGAAATACAATCCGATTGGAGCGACCCGCATAATGCCGCCGCAGCCTTTGCTCCCGTTTATCGGCTCGCTTATCGTGCCGCCGCACCCCTTTTCAATGGCGGACAGACAGGTCATTCCGGGGGCCCGTCTGCTGAATAGTTCCGGGAGATGGGAAATCCAGGCGTAATGATAATCGTTTTCGCATTGCAGCGGATAGGTTTCCGTCTGCGTCCGGTACCATTCCCTGTAGCAGCAGGCGATATAGGACGGATAGCTGCCCATGATGCCTCGGGTTCGCCCGCGGGTTGTTCCCAAAAGCAGGCCGTTGGCGGTAAACAGAGTCATCTGCGTGTCGTCGGAAAGGAGGGCTTTGCCATTTGTCAAATCATAGGACGTAATGCCGCTTGGCCCGTATTTTCTCATAATGCCAGGTTCGTCCAGAAATTCCACCGCGTATCCAAGCGCGTCCCCGGCCGCCCCGCCCAGCAGGCAGCCCTTGTATTTGTCTAGGTTTTTCATACTCGTTATCTCCCGTCAGGTTTGCTTATGCTTCTTTATTCCAGCTCGATAATAGCCCTGGCAACTTTGTCGGCGGCTCCTCTGGGAAGGGGAACGCTTGTGCCGTCGGACAGGAGCAGCTCCGTCTTTGCCACCCTGGCAACGCAGGTCAGATTGACGATGGCGGAGCGCCCGACCCGGAAAAAACGTTCGTCCAGTTCGCTTTCCAGCTCGCCCAGGGTCCGTTTTACGGTGATATCCGCCGCCGCGTGGATGGTGGCGTAATTTTGATGCACGTCTATGTAGCGGATCTGATAGAGAGGGATGCGGCTCATCTCGCCGCCCGCCTCCAGGGTCAGGACTTTTTCGCGGGTCCGCAGCTTATTTGCCGCCCGGTCGAGAACCGCAAAGAGTTTCTCCTCCTTTATCGGCTTCATCAGGTAGTGGAGGGCGGCCACCTCGTAGCCTTCGGCGATGTAGTCGGAATAGCCGGTGATGAAGATAATCTGCACGGTCTCGTTGTCTTCCCGCAGCCTTTTGGCCAGGGATACCCCGTCCATCCCCTCCATTTCGATATCCAGTAAGAGGATATCAAAATCCTTTTCCTCGGCGTAGTGGAATAAAAAGCTTTCGGCAGAGGAAAAGGAGGACAGGCGGAGCGCATGGCCTCGCTCTGCGGCCCAGCGCCTGACCAGGCCTTCTATATAATTTCTGTCGGCCGCGCTGTCGTCGCAGACGGCTGTCTTGTACAGCATCCATTTACGCCCCTTTCGTATCGCGCAAAAAACGCTGCACGGCGAAGATGGGCCGTGCAGCAGGTCTTGTCAGTTTGAATTGGTTCCGTCGGGCGGTCTTTGGGACGGCGGGCAGAGGAGTTGCCTGTCCGGCGCCGCGATGGGAATCAATATTCCGGCTCAATCAGCCCGTAGGCTCCGTCTTTTCTCTTATAGACTACGTTCACCTCATCGGTCTCGCTGTTGCGGAATACATAGAAAGTATGTCCCAGAAGCTCCATCTGGATGCAGGCCTCTTCGGGATCCATAGGCTTCATCGCAAAGCGCTTGGTACGGATGATGCGGACCTCCTCCGGATCCTCCATTTCTTCCTGAATATAAGCGTCGCTGAAAGCGGAATTGCTCTGTTTCTTATCGATGATCTTATTCTTATATTTCTTTAACTGCCGCTCAATTACCTCTTCCACCAGATCGATGGAGACATACATGTCAGTGCTGGTCTGCTCCGACCGGATTATCGAGCCCTTGACCGGAATGGTTACCTCAATTTTCTGCCGTCCCTTTTCCACACTCAGCGTAACGGTAACGTCCGTATCCTTGGAAAAGTAACGCTCAAGCTTGCCGATTTTCTCATAGACGGCAGCCCTGAGTCCATCGGTGACCTCGATATTTTTCCCCGTAATAGTATAACGCATGAAACCAACTCCTTCCGTTTTGGGTTAACTCCAGTATAGCAAAATGCCGCTCTTTTTTCAAGGAATATTCGAGAAAAAAACAGAGCTTTTACAAAGTTGTCGGACATTAAATTTTCATAAAATTTGAGTGAAATTTGTAAAAAGTATAATTTCCCATTTGTCAATGGGTTTGGCCTATTTTTTACCCGCAGGATAACGATTTATGAGAGTTTCACAAAACGCATGTTTTCTCTTGACAGGAAAAAGATATCCCCGGAATTCACAGGCTTTTTTGTGGATAATGTGGATAACTTGGTGTATAAGTCGCTTTTTCTGATAAAATCGGGAAAAGGCTGTGTGGATAAAAGGTGTGGAAAATTTTGAGTTGTACACGTGGAAAAGTGGACAAGAGAGGGGAAAAAGGATTTTTTTGTGCAAGTTGTACAAGGGGAGAATCACGGGAGGCGGAGGAGGGGGAAGGCTGCGGTTTCATAAATAGGAAGATACGGGCAGGCAGCTGCATCGGATACAGCGCTGCCTGCCCGTAGGAAGTGTGTCAAATTGCCGCCTTGCCGATGTTTGGCAGGCTGCCTTAGTTGTTTTTGTCTGCTCGGATTATGCTTCGCAAGGCTTCGATGGCAGTTTCAATGGCGGGAGCGGTGTCGGTTACCCGGACAAGACCGGTATTCAGGGAATCCTCCCGCTCGCGGTTGCGGGCCAGCAGCAGTACCGTGGCGCATCGGACGCGCAGAACAGAGGCGACGACGAAGAGGGTGGAGGATTCCATTTCAGAGCCCAGGGCCCCGGCCATCTTCCAGGCCTCCCATTTCTGCAGCAGCTCGTATTTTACCGGCATGCGTTCGGGGGCGTGCTGGCCATAGTAGGAATCCTTGCACTCCACGACGCCAAGAGCATGAGAGTAGCCCAGCTTTTCAGCTGCGTTCTTCAGGGCGCAGACCAGGTCGAAATTAGGGACGGCGGGGAATTCCACCGGCGCGTATTCGCGTCCGGTACCGTCCTTGCGGATGGCTCCGGTCGGGATAATCAGGGAGCCGGGGACTAACGAAGGGTCAATTCCGCCGCAGGTGCCGATACGGATAAAGGTGTCGGCGCCGATCATTTTCAACTCTTCCATACCAATGGCGGCGGACGGGCCTCCCATGCCGGTGGACATAACGCTGACTTTTTCTCCGTCCAGATAACCGGTCCATACTTCATATTCGCGGTTGGTCTGCACATGGGCAGCATCGTCCAGATAGGCGGCGATCTTCGGCACGCGTCCGGGGTCGCCGGGCAGCAGCACGTAACGGCCTACGTCTCCGACCTTGCATTTGATGTGGTGCATCAGTTCGTTTTCATTGTTCATCTTGCCTTCTCCTTTTTAATGTTGTTCGTGTCTTAAATCTATATGGGTACTAAAATTATAGCATGAATTTCCTATGATAGCAATATTGATAATATCTTTTTTATGAAAAATAATATTAAAAATACCCTATTGACAACGGCTGAAAATAAGATATAATTAAAACATGCACAAAAAATGAGGTCAAAAATGAGAGAAAAAATTATTTATGCTAAAAAACCCCTGGATATTAAAGGGATAATCAAAGATATAATCATAATATCAATTGGTCTGATGATTTCTTCTTTTGGAACAGCTTTGTTTTATCAGGCAGGTATGGGGTCTGGGGCGATGGCCACCTTCAGCGATGGCCTGCACCGGCTGACGGGTATTTCCTACGGCACTGCGAACATGGCGGCGAATGCGGTTTTTCTGGTTCTTCTGTTTGTCTGCGACAGACGGATGATCAATGTGGGAACCGTGCTCTGTGTTTTCCTGATCGGAATATTTGTGGATATGGGGACGGCGGTGTTTAGCCTGCTGCCGATTGCTTCGGCCCCTGTGGCAGTCCGTTTCCTCTGCATGCTGGCCAGCTGCGCGATGATGGGAATCGGACTTGCCCTCTACGTGGCGGTGGACAGAGGCTTTGGCGCCCTGGAGGGGCTGGTGAAATATCTGTGTGCAAAGACGGGGATCGGCTTTGACAAGGCGAAAATCGCCGAGGATCTGCTTTTAATCGGGCTGGGAATCCTCCTGCATGCGGAATGGGGAATCGGGACGCTGATCTCAGCCATTGTCATCGGGCCGATTATGAAGGTATTCATTGGAATTTTTCAGCGGATGCTGCAGACGGGTACATATGTGGGAAAATCTGCCCCGGCAGGGGTTGATAAATAAAACAATTTTTATGAGGAGGTTGTACAAAATGAAAAGAATCCTTAGTATGGGGCTTGCTTTAATCCTGCTCATCGGCTGCCTGGCCGGGTGCAGTTCGGATGCGTCCCAGGGGGGAACGGATGCTGCGCAGACCAATCAGGAAGGCTCAAGCACAGGAAGCGCTCCCAAGAGCGGAAATATTGATGTGTCCCAGTTTGAGGACGATGATATTGGGGTCTGCCTGGTGATCAATACGAATCTGGGCGATAAATCCATCTGCGATCTGTCCTATGCCGGACTGCAGCAGATTGAGACCGATTACGGCGTGCGGATTCGCTGCATCGAGCTGGGCGGAGACGCTACCAAACAGATTCCGACCTTTATCGATCTGGCTGAGGATCCGGATTGGGATATTATTATCGCCGGTACGCCGAACCTGAGAGAGAGCCTGCTGGAAGTGGCGGCCGACTATCCGGATCAGAAATTCATCCTGTACGATTCGGCCGTAGCCAATGCGGACGAGGGTATAACGGCTGAGGATTATCCCAATGTTTATTCGATGGAGCATGCGCAGAACGAGGGCTCTTATGTGGCCGGCGCGGCGGCCGCCCTGCTGACCACCTCCGGAGATGAGAAGACTAACGACGAGCACATCATCGGCTTTGTGGGCGGCGGCCAGAATACGGCCATCGAAGATTTCCTGGTAGGCTACATTGAGGGAGCGAAGGCTGTGGATCCCGACATCAAGGTGCTGATCTCCTATATTGGCAGCTTCAACGATTCCGCCAAGGGCAAAGAGCTGGCCATGGCGCAGATCGATCAGGGAGCGGATGTGGTATTTGCCGTGGCAGGCGGCGCCGGGCTGGGCGTGCTGGATGGCTGCGCAGAGAAGGGCGTTTATTCCATCGGCGTTGACGGCGATCAGTATGAGATTCTGAAGGACGATGATCCGGAGACCGCAGCGGCAATCTGCACCTCTATGGAGAAAAAGTGTGACCAGACCGTATACAGCTGCGTCAGCGCTGCCCTGGAGGGAACGCTGGAGTACGGTTCCTACGATATGCAGGGCCTGGCTGACGGCGTGGTAGGCATTTCGGATAACGAAAATTACCGTGCGATCTTCACCGAAGAGCAGATCAGTGCGCTGGAGGATATCGAGGCTCGGGTGGCATCCGGCGAAGTGAGCGTATTCACAGCGATCGGCGCAGATGATGCCTCCATCCAGGCAATCAAGGACAGCGTTCAGTAATAATGAGGAAGCAGACAGCCGCGGATGCTTTGATCTGCGGCTGTCTTTTTATCAGAACTGGAGGAATAGAGGATGGAACAAAACATCTTGTCCATGGAAAACATCACAAAGGTTTACCCCAACGGCTTTGTGGCCAATAAAGGCGTAAACTTTTCGGTCCATGAAGGAGAAATCCATGCCCTAGTAGGAGAGAATGGAGCCGGCAAAAGTACGCTGATGAAGATGCTGTTCGGTTCGGAGAAACCGGATGAGGGGCGTATTCTTCTGCATGGGAAGGAGATTCAGATTGACAATCCCACCGTGGCCATTCAGTACGGGATTGGAATGGTCCATCAGCACTTTATGCTGGTGCCTTCCCTGAGCGTGGCAGATAATCTGGTAATCGGTATGGAGCCGAAGAAAAAGGGCCTGTACGATGTGGCAAAGGCGGAGGAAATTACCAGGGAGGCGGCGCAAAAATATAACCTGCTGGTGGATCCGCAGGCAAAAGTCGTGGATCTGTCCGTAGGCCTGAAGCAGAAGGTGGAGATTTTGAAGGCTCTGGTTCGCGGAGCGAAAATCCTTATCCTGGATGAGCCGACGGCGGTGCTGACGCCTCAGGAGACCAAGGAGCTGTTTGTGGAACTGAAGCATTTAAAGACCCAGGGCTATACGGTTGTCTTTATCTCCCATAAGCTGAATGAGGTAAAGGAACTCTGCGACCGGGTAACGGTGCTGCGGGCCGGCAGGAGCATCGGAATGGCCAATGTGGCGGACGTGTCGCAGCAGGACATTTCCCGGATGATGGTGGGACGCGATGTGCGGCTGGATATTGAGAAGGATAAACCGCATCCCGGAGACACGGTGCTGAAGGTTTCCCATATCAATAAGGTAAATGCACTGGGCAAGCAGGTATTGAAGGACGTATCCTTCTCCCTTCCCCACGGCGTGATTTTGGGAATCGCCGGTGTGGAGGGAAACGGACAGAGCGAGATATCGGAGATTATCTCCGGCATGGACCGCAGCTTTGACGGAGAGGCGGAGATAAACGGCAAAAGCATCCGCAACATGACGGTTCGGCAGGTGAGGGAAAGCGGCGTCGCTCACATCTCGGAGGACAGAATGACCTACGGTATCGTAGGGGACGGAACCATTGCGGAAAATATTATTTCCGACCGGTACTACAAGAAGGAATTCCAGAAGGGGCCGCTGTTGGACCAGAAAAAAATTGATGAGATGGTGGATGATCTGATCGAAAAATTCAATATCAAATGCGACGGGAAGGATCAGCCCATCCGCATGCTGTCCGGCGGCAATATGCAGAAGGTTGTGGCCGCCCGCGAATTTACCAACCATGCCGATCTGATCATAGCCAACCAGCCGACCCGCGGGATTGATATTGGAGCCAGCATGTTTCTGCGCAACAAACTGGTGGAGCTGCGGGACGCCGGAGCGGCTGTGCTCTTAATTTCCGCCGACCTAAGCGAGGTAATGGAGGTCAGCGACCGCCTGATTGTTATGAGCGGCGGCAGGATTTCCGCTTATTTTGAGGATGCCTCAGAGGTGACGGAGGAGGATATGGGTCTTTATATGCTGGGCTTAAAGCAAATGACGCCTGAGGAGATAAGGAGGGCTTCCAGTTGAATACGAAAAATATTGAGAAGCGGTTTCAGGTGCTGAGAACCCTTCTGGCAATCGGAATCGCAATGATCGTTGCGTTTATCATCATCTGCTTTATCAGCGAAGAGCCGTTGGAAACGATCCGCAGTTTTCTGATCGGCCCGCTGGAATCCAAAAGAAAAATCGGAAACATCATCACGAACCTTACGCCCATGCTCTTTGTGGGAACCGGCGTCTGCCTGATCTTCTCCGCCAATCAGACCAACATGGCGGTGGAAGGCGGCTTCTTCGTCGGGGCAATGCTGGCCACGGTGGCGGCTACCTGCCTGCATCTTCCCACGGGCATACATACGGTGGTCTGCCTGATTGCCGGCGGTTTGGCGGGGGCGGCAGCCTGCGCGATTCCTGCGTTCCTGTTCGTGAAGTTTAATGCCAAGCCGGTGGTAAGTTCCATCATGGTCAACAACATGTGCCTGTATGTGGGCCTCTTTGTTATCAATCATCTGGTCCGCGACCCGGCGGCTGGCTTTATGGCCTCCTTCCGTTTTGATGAGACGGCTAAAATCGGAGAGATGATCTCCGGTACCGGCGTGCATTACGGAATCCTGATTGGTATCGCCGTGCTGATTGCCGGATATTTCTATCTGAACAAGAGCAAGGCTGGCTATGAGATCCGCACGGTAGGGCGCAATGTGGACTTCGCCCGGTATTCCGGCATCAATGTCAACCGGGTAATTACCAAGGCGCAGCTCATCGGCGGCTTTCTGGCAGGCTTAGGCGGTGCGGTGGAGGTTCTGGGCATGTACAACCGTTTCCAGTACCAGGCACTGACCAATCATGGGTTTGACGGCATTATGATCGGCATTATGGCGGCTTACAATCCGAAGCTTCTGCCGCTGGCAGGCCTGTTCTTAGCTTACATCCGCGTGGGTGCGGACAGCATGCAGAGGAGCAGCGATGTGCCGGTGGAACTGGCAAACATTATGATTTCTGTGATCGTCATCATGATCGTGGCGGAGCGTTTCCTGTACAAGATGAAGCACAAACGGATCGTGGCGGCTGCGCAGAAGGAATTGGAAGGAAAGGCGGAGGCGTAATATGGATAGGATATTTGCTGCGATTTTTACACCGGAATTTCTTTTCTCGGTGATTCGTGTATCTACCCCTTTGATTCTGGGATCAATGGCCGCCCTGATCTGCAACCGCGGCGGCATGCTCCATATCGCTTTTGAGGGCGTTATGCTCTCGGCCGCGTTCTTTGGCATGCTGGCCAGCGCCGTGACCCAGAATATCATACTGGGGCTGCTGGGGGCGGTGGCCGGAGGCCTGCTGATCTCCATGCTTTTAGGTTATTTTAATCTGGTGCTGAATTCAGACCGGACCTTAACGGGAATTGCGCTGAACACCTTTGCTTCGGCGGGGACGGTATTTGCCCTGTATCTGCTGGTGCAGGACAAGGGAACCTCCAGCTCCCTGCCGTCCCTGGTTGTTCCCAATATTGACATCCCGATTCTGAAGGATATCCCGGTCCTGGGGACCGTTTTGTCGGGACACAATGCCCTGACCTATGCTGCCTTTTTGACGGTTTTTATCACTTATATCATCATTTTCCGTACGCCCCTGGGACTGCGGATCCGCACGGTGGGTGAGAACCCCAATGCGGCGGCTTCCGTCGGCATCAATGTGATGAAGATTCGCTTTATCACCCTGGCGATCAGCGCGGTGATTGCGTCTCTGGGCGGGGCTTATATGTCCATGGGATATCTGAGCTGGTTCTCCCGTGATATGATTGCGGGCCGGGGCTTTATGGCCATAGCGGCGCAGAACCTGGGCGCTGCCCTTCCGCTCCCCAGCTTTTTGGCCTCCCTGGCCTTTGGGGCGGTCACGGCCCTGGCCAATGTGCTGCAGACTCTGAACATGCCTTCTGAGATCATTCAGTCCCTTCCTTATGTGGCAACGCTGATCGGCCTGGGCTTCTTTGGCTATGCGGCCCAAAAGAGCGGAAGAAAGAGAACCAAGGCGATTCTGGATAAGGCCAGAGCGGCGGAGGGAGAGAAGTCATGATCTTAAATCACTGTAATTTCTACTCGAAGGTGCTCCAAAACCATGTGGACGTCAATGTCCTGCTGCCTTCTATGGCGGACAACGATCACTTTTTCCACGGGCTGGACGAGATTTATCAGGAGCGGAAGATTCCGGTGCTTTATCTGCTGCACGGGGCCCTCGACGATTACACGATGTGGCTGCGCCACACCAACATCGAGCGGTACGCGGAAAAAGCGGGAATTGCGGTGGTCATGCCCTCCGGGCAGAACGGTTTTTACAGCAATGCCCTGTACGGACTGAATTACTTTGACTATATCACCCAGGAGCTGCCCCGGTTTGTCGAGTATACTTTCCCGGTATCCCGCCGCAGGGAGGACCGGTATATCGCCGGCCCCTCCATGGGAGGGTACGGAGCCTCCAAGTGCGCGCTGGCAAGGCCGGATCTCTATGCGGCCTTTGGAGATTTCTCCGGCGCGGTGGATCCGGAAAAGCTGGAGCCGCGGATGACGCAGATGGGTTTTGGCTTTTTCCGCTACGACCTGATTTTCGGCGGCAGCGATAAGGTGACCGGGAGCCGGGATGATCTGAAGGTCCTGGCCCGCTCCTGTGCAGGCCTGGAGGAAAAACCTCGTGCCTTCGTGGCCTGCGGCGTGGAAGATACCAATAATTACGACATGAACCGGGAACTTTACGAGACGCTTTGTGCCAGCGGCTTTGAAGCGGAGTTTATGGGGGGACATGGGCTGCACGACTGGGATTACTGGGATCGCTGCGTCCGGAGGTTTACGGAAAGCCTGGCTCCCTGACCTGGCATCATAAAAAATTGATTTTTTGCGCCCTTTCGCATATAATCAAGCCAGAATACGAGATACAGCATTTGTAAACAGGCGATTGGGAGGGAAGTTATGTATATCAATCAGGCGTCTGAGGTGGCTTACGACTATATTGTAGAGCAGATTCGCTCGGGAAAATGGAAACCAGGGGATAAGATCGCTACGGAATCGCAGCTGGTGGAGACAATCGGCGTCAGCCGTGTGGCTGTGCGCCAGGCGATTGAGCGCCTGGTAACCCTTTCCGTGCTGAAGAAGGTGCAGGGCTCCGGCACTTATGTGGAGAAGAAGGAAAACATGTCCATTATGAGCACGGCAATCTTTGGCTTTGACGCGGAGTTTATGCTGAAGATGCTGGAGTTTCGCAGAATGTTTGATTCCTATAATATGGAGCTTTTTGTGCGCCATGCTACCGAGGAGGAGATTGCCGCCCTGCAGAAAAACTATGTAGAGATGGTGGCCTCCAAGGATAATATGCAGCAGTTTCATCATTTGGATCAGGTTTTTCATGATATGGTGGCCAATGGCACGAGAAACCCTATGATTATACAGATATCCAAGATATTTACAGATGTTTTTGTGGACAATCAGAAGTTGATTTACCACAATGTAGGGCCGGAAAGTGCGATTTTTTATCATGGCAAGATGCTGGAGGCGGTCAAAGAGCGCAACGGCGAAGTGGCCTCCATCTACGCCAGGATGTCCATTGAGGAATCAATGCGCCGCTGGGAGGAGCAGCACGAACAAAAATAAGAGAGGAGATAAGATGGATAGAGAAGCGCTTGCACGGGAAACATATGGAATTTTAACATCGGATAAGCTTACATATCGCCAAAAGCTGATTCAGCTGGCCAAACAGGCGGAGAACAGCCTGGAGGTACTGCATATTCCGGAGAAATTCGCCAAATATTTTGAGACCAGGGCTTTGTGCGACATGGGAGAGGGAAATGCGCCCTATCGTCCCCGCTACGTCATGGTGGACTATGAGCGCTTTATGAAGCAGGGAAGCGAGTTCCTGAAGATTGAACCGCCAAAGACATTGGACGAGGCGATCTTTGCCCTGCTGACTCTGTATTATCATGTTCCCTCCATCACGACGATGCCCGTCTATATCGGGAATCTGGATACTTTGCTGGATCCGTTCCTGGATGGGCTTAGCGATGAGGAGGTCAAGGCGAAATTCAAGCTGTTTCTTAACTATGTGGACCGTACCATTGCCGACGGCTACTGCCATGCGAACCTGGGGCCGAAGGATCTGCGGGCTACCCGGCTTTTGCTGGAGTGTGAGAAGGAACTGAAAAACGCGGTTCCCAATTTTACGATAAAATACGATATCGATGAGACGCCGGATGATTTGATGGAGCAGGCGATTCTGTGCGCGTTGGAGTGCGCCAATCCGGCCATCGCCAACCACAAGGCCCATAAGGACACCTACTGGGATTACGGAATTTCCAGCTGCTATAATATTCTGCCTCTGCGGGGAGGCTCCTATATCCTGTCCCGCGTGGTAATCCCCCGCCTGGCAAAGATGGCGGACAGCACGGAGCAGTTCTTAGAGGAGGTGTTGCCGGACGCTTTGCTGGGCCTGGGACAGTACATGGATGAAAGGATCCGTTTCCTGGTGGAAGAATCCGGTTTCTTCCAGAGCTCTTTCCTGGTGAAGGAAGGGCTGATTGAGAGAGAAAACTTCACCGCCATGTTCGGCGTGGCCGGCCTGTGCGACGGGGTGAATTATCTGCTGCGCGACAGCGGAAAACGATATGGACACGACCCGGAGGCCGACGATTTGGCCGACCGGATTATGACGATCATTGCGGATTTTGCCGCCAGCTATCCTGCCAAATACTGCGAGGCGTCGGGGGGACATTATTACCTGCACGCTCAGGCGGGGCTTTCCACCGACGAGGGAGTCACCTCCGGGGTGCGCATCGTAGTGGGCGACGAGCCGGAGAGCCTGTATGCCCATCTGCGCCACAGCGCCCGGTTCCACCGCTTCTTCCCCACCGGCTGCTCAGATATTTTCCCCTTCGAGGTGACGGCACGGAATAATCCGGCTGCGGTCCTGGATATCATCAAGGGAGCCTTCCGCGAGGGAGATAAGTATATGGCGATCTACCAGTCGGACAGCGACCTGGTGCGGATCACCGGCTATCTGGTCAAGAGAAGCGATATCGAGAAATACGACAGCGGCCAGGTGGTGCTGCAGGATACGGTTCAGAACGGCAGCAGCAACTATAAGCTGAACCGGCTGGCCGACCGGAAGGTGCGTTCCAATGCATAAGACGGCCGCAGCGGGGCCCCTTCGGGCCCCGGTCAACCGGATTTTGGAACATACCCTGGTGGACGGGCCGGGGAACCGGACCATCGTGTTTTTTCAGGAGTGCAATATCGGCTGCCGCTACTGCCATAATCCGGAGACCCAGAGAATGTGCATCGGCTGCGGCAGCTGCGTCGACCAGTGCCCCGCAGGGGCGCTGCGGCTGGAAGCGGGCCGGGTGATCTGGGATCGTGAGCTCTGCGTGGGCTGCGACACCTGCATTCACGTATGCCCTCACTACAGCTCGCCCAAGGTAACGGAGATGACGGTGGACGAGGTGTATGAGGAGATCCGCAGGAACATTCCTTTTATCCGGGGAATCACGGTATCCGGCGGCGAATGCTCGCTGCGCCTCCCCTTTTTGCAGGAGCTTTTTGCCCGCTGCCGGAATCTTTCTCTGACCTGCCTGATGGACTGCAATGGGACGGTTCCGCTGTGGGACGAGCCGGTCATGGAGGTCTGCGACGGCGTTATGCTGGATGTAAAGGCCTGGGACGAGGGCTGTTTTAGGCGGCTGACCGGGGCGGGAAACAGCGTGGTAAAGGAAAACCTGCGCCATCTGTCCGAGATGGAGAAGCTGGAAGAGCTGCGGATCGTATGCCTGGACGGCTGGGTGGACGCCCCGGAGGTAATCCGGGGAATCGCGCAGACCGTGACGGAGAAAACGAAGAGAGAAACCCTGTTAAAGCTGATTCGTTTCCGCTCCATGGGCGTCCGGGGCGAGCTGGCGAAGGCGCCTTCGCCCTCCGGCGCGTATATGGCCGAACTGGAAAAGCTGGCCCGGCAGCTGGGGTTTGAAAATATACGGGTGGTATAAAGAGAATAGAGGATAAAAGAAGAGAGGAAACCATAGATGCTGTCAGCAGTCGTTTGAGACGAGGCTGGCGGCATCTTTTTTGCCCCAAATCGTTAACTGAATAACAAAATCAAATGCAGAGAGATGATATGTGCAATATGCCGATAAAAAAATAGAAAACGTCTGTGAATAAGCCATATATCACAAAAGCATACAGTATATAGCTTATTGGCATTATGAAAAAAATATAAAATATGTTAAAAAAGAATTGAAGAAAATAGAACGAGCCAATTGAAATATTGGCTCACAAGCGCAGAAAGGAGGAGGCATGAAAGGAATTTTGCTGCTGTCCCATGGAACGCTTGCCATGGGGGTTTTAGAGGCCCTTGCAATGATCGGGCTGGACACGGAGGGAGTGAAGGCAATCCCTCTCTATCTGGATAGCGACTTGGATGCATACGGGGAGTCTATCCGACAGGCCGTGGACCGTTTGGACACAGGTGAGGGCGTTTTAGTGGCTGTGGATATTATGTCCGGCACCCCCTTCAACCAGATCTGCATGATGCTGGAAGAAAAGAATGTGGAGGTAATCACGGGACTGAATCTGGCGATGGTTATTTCTGCGATGGAAGGCAGGGACAGCAAGACACTGGATGAACTGGCAAAGGCGAGTATAGAGGATGCCAAAAACAGTATTCTGAATGTCCGCGATTGTCTTTGACCGGGGGAAGGAAAAGCAAAAGAAAAGGAGAAGAAAAATGGGGGAACTTGCATTAGTCAGAGTGGACGGAAGATTAATCCATGGAGCCACCTGCATGGTCTGGGGTTCGGCCGTATCGGCAAGCCGGATCATTGCGGTGGATAATGTGATTGCTAAAAACGCTTTTGTAAAAAAAATAACGGAAGCGGTCAGTAAAAACGTGCCTGCAGTAGTGGTGACCGAAGAAGAGATCGTGAATATGTGGAAGGAGAACCAGTTCGGCGACGGACGGATTATGGTGATCTTTAAAACAATAGAGTCAGCCCTGGCGGTGAGAAAGCTGGGATTTGATTTTCCTAAGCTGCAGATTGGACTGACCCTGATGAAAAACGGCTCGCAGCACCTGAGCAGAACACTGTTTATCAATCAGAGCGAGATGGATGCATTGACTGAACTGGACGAGACGTATCATGTGGAAATCTACACGCAGTATTCGCCGCAGCTGCCGGCAGAACCTTGGACAGTCAGCATAAAATCAAAATACAAAGGAGAGTAAGAATATGGATGTTCAAACCACAATTATTTACTGTGTAGTTGCCGCCCTGCTCTGCAGGTACTGCTGTCCGCTCTTTGGCATGTTTAACCAGCTGAATCTGCCCTATATGCTCAGCTGGATTCTCGGCATGGTGCTGGGAGACTGGAGAACCGGCCTGATTGTCGGCGCAGTGATTACAACTCTTAATATGGCTCCCGTAGTGATCGGTGCCGTGCAGACGATGAACCTGTGGGACGCCGCTGTATTGTGCGTAGCCCTGGTAGTGGGGCAGGGAATGGATATCGAGGTCGCCTTCGCCATTGCCGCGCCGATGGCTGTGCTGGGAAACGCTTTGACCAATATCCAGACGGTTATCCTTTATGACGGCATTACCGATCAGCTCACCCTTCGTGCGGTGCGAAACGGCAATCCCAAGCAGGCTGTGCTGGTGGAGTCCATTGTCAAATGGTGCATCTCCTTTGTCTGGATGTGCGTCTGGTATTTTATTCTGGTTTATTTTGGAACGAGGGCGGCGACTTCCCTGGTAACCGCCATGCCTGGCTGGATTGTCAGCGGATTCGTGGCAGCCGGAAGACTCCTGCCGGCCGTGGGCTTCGGCTTGTTCTTATCGGCTATGGGAAAGAAAAAGTTCATTCCGTTTTTTATCATCGGGGCGTATGCCTATCTGTATTTCGGGCTTTCTTCTGTAAAGATCGCGATTCTATCCGTGTGTATCGCTTTCATCTACATTCAGCTTGACCGCAGCGATGACGGCATTCTTGCAAAGGGGGGCAAATAATCATGAGCGATGTGACGAAAAAGAAATTATCGAAGAAGGAATTGTTTCTGAATCACCTGTATTTCTATATGTTCACCTATCAGGCCCAGAGCCAGTCCCGAAAAGCAGGCGCGGTTCTCTGCGCATCCTTTGCTATGATCGCAGACAAACTGTATCCGGGAAATCCTGAGCGGCAGAAAGATTTGATGGAACGCCATTCCGGTTTCTATATGACGGACTATACCTGGGGCGGGACCCTGCATGGCGTCCTGGTCGCCCTGGAGGAGAGCCGGGCGATGGAGATTGAGAAGGAGGGTGAGCCGGAAATTTCAACGGACCTGATTGAAGGAATTAAGAGTGGTCTGATGGCTCCTTTGGCCGGTTTCGGCGACACCATTAACCAGAGCGTTGTCCGGGCTGCGGCAATCGCTTACAGCCAGCCTATGGCTGCTGCCGGCAATCCCCTGGGCGCTTTGATTGGATTTTTGGGGAACGACTTCTACCGCTGGCTGGTCAGTTTTACCACCTTCTTCCTGGGTTATAAAGGCGGTCTGGAATTTGTAGAAAAACTGACGACATCTAAGACCGTAGATGTGGCCCTGACCATTGCCGGCATTTTTTCCATGATGATGATGGGCGGTCTGGCTGCACAGAACATCAATTTTTCAACGACAATATCTTTTACCAGCATGACCTTCGATGAAATGATCGAGACGATTCTGCCCGGACTTTATCAGCTGGCTCCGCCCTTTATTGTATATTGGCTGCTTGCCAAAAAGAAGGTTAACGCGGTCTGGATTCTGATCGGAATCATGGTAATTTGCCTGGTTCTGGCGGGAGTCGGTATTATTGCCTGAGTAAGGCCCAAAAAGGAGAGAGACGATGGAGATATACATTGCCGTTATTGCGGGAATACTGATTGGTTTTTTACTTGCAAAGCTGCTTAAGATCGTGCGGCTCAATCAATATCATAAAGAAGTGGCAGATACTTTGCTGCGCTGCATGGAGATGGAAAATGAATATGCCCAGGCATTAGGCGAGAAGTCAATGATCGAATACACAATCAAGAAAAAGGGCATGCAGTTTGGGATCCTGCACTTCGGCAGTGTATATCATCTGCTCAGCGCCATCCCTAAAAAGGAGGAATCAGTGTCCAAGGTGGAAGAGGCTATGGGGCTTTTCCTTCAGGAAGCGCTTCGCGACGACATTGAAAAATATCGGAGGGAGCGGGAAGAGAGAAAGAAGGGCAAAAAACGTCGAGCCGGATAAGATGGCGGGAAGGCGTCCGCGCTGGCAGGCGGAAACAAAATGGATAGATGCAGAAAATAGAAACGTGACGGAGGATAGAAAAATGTTGCTGACAATGCGGGAGATTTTAAACGAGGCCAGAGAAAAACGCTATTGTGTGGCGGCTCCCAATGTGATTGACGACCGCTCGATCCGGGCGGTAATCCGAGCGGCGGAAAGCCAGGATGCGCCGGTGATCATCGATATTTCGCGGGGCGGAATCACAACGGAGGAATTTTATCGCCTGGCGGCCCAGTCGGCTGCGGCGGCCCGGCAGACCCGGGTGCCGGTGGCGGTGAATCTGGATCACGGCAAAGATTATCAGGCCTGCGTGGAAGGAATCATATCGGACTGCTCTTCCATCATGGCAGATCGCTCCACCCTTTCCTTTGACGAGAATGTCAGGCAGGTGGCTGAGCTTTCCCGGATTGCCCATGCAGCCGGCAAGTCCATTGAGGCGGAGTTGGGGCATGTGGGAACCAATGTGGGAGCGGAAAAGGAAATCGAGACCTCCGCGGTAATGAAAACGGAGGCTGATATTCAAGCCGGCTTTACCCAGGTGGACGAGGCGGTGCGTTATGTGGAACTTACCCAGGTGGACGCCCTAGCGGTGGCCGTGGGAACGGTTCATGGGGCTTATCCGAAAGGAATGGTTCCGAAGATTGACTTTGACCGGATCCGAGCGCTTCGGGAAGCAGTGAGCGCTCCCCTGGTGGTTCACGGAGGCAGCGGGACTTCGCCTGAGGATATGGAGAAGCTGGGGCCTGCCGGCATTACCAAGATAAACCTGATGGCGGATATGATTGCCAACGGTGTCCTCTACACCTCCCGGTTCGTGAGTGAATTTGAGGAGGGATACGAAGGGCTGATTCATGCCTCCACCATGAAGATGAAGCAGTTTATCGACGTATTTTATCAGGGCTTTGAAGACAAGATCGCGGAATATATTCGTCTGCTGGGAAGTGCTGCAAAGGCGTAAGAGCTGCAGGGAAGAAAGGAGGAGAACGAAAATGGAAAAATTCAAGATGCTTTGGACCGGGGAATACAACGAGTATTGGGATAAAGTCTTTACGGAGAATTTTATCCTGGAGAAGGCTGGCAGAGCTTTCCCTGGGGCCAATACGGCGACGCATCGGATGACGGAGGAGGAGCTGGTGCCTCTTCTGGAAGACAAGGATATTTTCTTAGATGGTTATGACCGGGTCACGGAGAGCGTGCTGCGCCGCTGCTCCAATGTAAAGATGATCATGAGTATCCGAGACGGCCCGGAGGAGAGCGTGGATATTGAGGCATGCACGCGGCTGGGCGTGCCGGTGCTATTCCCCGGCGGACGGTGCATGCGCTCGGTGGCAGAGCTGACGGCGGCCTTGATTCTTTTGTGCGCCAAGCCGGTAATCCATCAGGTTAATAAGATTCGCAATGAGGGCTACAATGATTCCAATAAAGCTGAGTTTGCTGCATTAAACGATGAGTACTTCGAAGTATATGGAAAAACATTGGGCATGGTAGGCCTGGGCCGCAACGGAAAAGAGCTGGTAAAATACATGAACGCCATGGGAATGAAAGCTATCGCCTATGATCCCTATTGCCCGAAAGAGGCGGCCGACGCCCTCCATGTGGAGCTGAAACCTCTGGATGATGTACTGAAGGAGGCCGATTATGTGGTGCTGGCAGCGCGGGTGACGCCGGAGACAAAGAGGATGATCGGGACCAGGGAATTTGCCCTGATGAAACCGACCGCCTGTTTTATCAATACGGCCCGCTCGGAGCTGGTGGATGTGGATGCCTTCGTAGATGCGTTAAAGACAGGAAAAATACGCAAAGCGGCTACCGACGTTTTTGAGAAGGATCCGGTGACCAAGGTGGATATCCCGCTGGATGACGATCATCCCTATTTTTCCATCAGCCCGGATAAACTGATCATGACGCCCCATATGGCCGGCTATTCGGTGGAGAGGACTTATACGGCCTATGAATTGTTAAAGCCCAGCTACGAAGGTTTCCTGAGGGGCGAGAAAAACATTGTCATTAAGAATCCGGATGTGTTTGATTCGCCTGCTTTCGCCGAACGCGGCGGCAAGCTTTTTGGGATCAAAGGTTAAGCCGGCAGAGGTGCTCTTTATGGACGGAAAGAAACGGGCTAGCAGGAGACTGGCAGACTGGATTGAAGGCTTTGGGACGGATGGCCCTGTGAATGCGAGGCTGAAAAAAGAGGTGCGGGGACGCATCCTGGATTTAGTCAGTGCCGCGGCCGCCGGCTGGAAAGTGAATCCTGTGTACAACAAAGCGGCGGAGGAGATGATTTCCTCCTATGCGGGGACGGGAAAGAGCACTGGTTTTTTTGAGGGCTTTCGTCTGCCGGCTCCGATGGCTGCCTATATGAATGCATCTTATGGTCACGGGGCGGATCTGGACGACGGCCATCGGACGGCCAACGGGCATCCCGGCGTAGTCGTTATCCCCGCCGTGTTAGCTTTGGCAGAGGAAATTCTCCCCACGGCAGATGAGGTGGAGAAAGCGATTGCTGTGGGTTATGAGGTCTATGTCCGTCTCTCTAACGCGGTTCAGCCGGAGCTTTTAATGCGGGGCTTTCATGGCACTGGCGTCGTTGGGACGGTGGCGGCCGCCGCAGCGTGTGCCAAGCTTCTGGGATTCGGGGCAGAAAAAATCCATGATGCGATAAGTTTGGGGGCTATACAGGCGGCAGGACTATTTGAAGTGTCGGAGAGCGGACAGATGACAAAGCCAATCAATCCGGCCGGTGCTGCCAGAAGCGGGATGGAGGCGGCCCTCCTTGCTCGGTCGGGGATAGATGCCCCCTCGGATCCTCTGGAAGGAAAGAAGGGATTCTTTCGTGCCTTTGCCGGTGCTGGTCGGTCGGAGGCATTGGATATCCGGGAAGGCGACGAATTAAAGATTTATTCCTGTTATATCAAGATGAGTCCGGCTTGCCGCCATGTTCATCCCTGTATTGATGCAGGCTGTGCACTGCGAAAAAAACGGAAGGTGCGGGCGGAGGAAATCGAAGAGATTGTGATCGAGACCTATCCTAACGCGATCTTTGTGACAGGAAATATCGCGGAACCCAAGAACTCAGACGAGGCAAAGTTCAGTATGCGCTATGCTTTGGCTATGGCATTGCAGGAAGGGCGGTACTCTTTTATGCAGCTTGCGGCGGCCTCTTCCATGGATGAGGAGACCAGAGCCCTGATTCGGAAAATGCGGATTATATCGGATCCTTCTTTTGAGAATAAAGAAAAAAGTATCCGAGGCTGCCGTGTAACCATCCATTATTTGGATGGGGAGAAAGCAGAGACTACTGTTTTGATTCCCAAGGGAGATGCGGAAAATCCTCTCGGGGAGAAGGAACGCAGGGAAAAGTTTCACGACTGCCTGGACGGCATTTTTTCGGACGGCAGGCAGCAGGCAATCTATGACAGCATATTTGCGGAGGATTTCCAGGCGTTTCGGCTGTCTGCCCTTATGAAAAGAGAAAAGGTGTAAAAGCAATGGAAAAATTAGTGGTTATCGGACCCTATACGGATTCTATGAAAAAAGCCTTGGCGAGACATTTGCCTGACGGGATTCAGATGGAGTATATCACTTCTTATGAGGAATATGAGAAGCTTTCGGATGCGGATTATCTGATCTTGCGTACCTTGCGGCTGGACCAGCAGCACGTCGAAGGACTTGCAAAGGCTAGGCTGATCCAGAGATGGGGAGCCGGATACGATACGGTGGATTTGGAGGCAGCGGGAAAGAAGAATATCCCTGTTGCCGTGGCCGCAGGAGTGAACGCAAGATCGGTAGCCGAGCTTACCTTGGTGTTTATGCTGGCTCTGCGCCGCAATCTGATCCCCCAGGCGGAGGCGTTTCGCCGGGGAGAGAACCGAAGGACGGAACTGGCGGCTTCTTCCCGCTGCATCTGCGGCGAGACGGTTGGTATTTTGGGAATGGGGAGTATCGGACGACTGGTGGCAGAGCTTACAAAGGCTCTGGGAGCCCATGTCCTGTATTATGATGTGATTCGGATGGAGGAAGAAAAGGAAAAAGAATTGGGTTATCGCTATGGTTCCCTGGATGAGGTGCTATCCGAAGCAGATATTGTGACCCTGCATCTGCCTCTTTTGGAGAGCACTAAAGGGTTGATTGGAAAAGAGGCCTTGAATCGGATGAAGGAGGGGGCTGTTCTGATCAACGCAGCCAGACAAGAACTGGTTCAGGAAGAAGAATTGGCCCAGGCCCTGAAGGAAGGGCGGCTATCCGGAGCGGGGCTTGACGAGATTGCAGAGCCCTTTGCGCAGAGTCCCTTTGTAGGACTTGACAATGTGATCTGCACGCCCCATATCGGGGGGAGTACGGTGGATATCGACGATGCCATGGCGCAGGTGTGCATGGAGCATATCGAGACGATTCGGGCCGGGAAAAAGCTTGCCTCTCCGTCTCTGGTAAACGGTTCCTATTTGACTTTATAGAGATATGACAGAAGGATGAAAGTGGGAGGATGAAAAAATGTCAGTTGGATTTCGTGTGTTTACAAAGAGGAAAATGCCGGATAAAGAGGTGATGGAAGGATTTCGCAGCCTGCCGGCGGCCAATGTGGCCGATGTAATGGGGCGCTCCTGCGCGATGAGCAGCGAGATCCATACGATGCTGCCCCATACCGATGCGATTCTGGTGGGGCCTGCCCTGACGGTCCGTGCCAGACCCGGCGATAACCTGATGATTCATAAGGCCCTCAATCTGGCTGAAGAAGGAGATGTGATCGTAATTTCCAACGAGGGCGACCGTTCTCAGTCCCTTTTGGGGGCGATCATCGTCGCCTATGCAAGGAGCAAAAAAATCGGCGGAATCATCGCAGACGGCCCGATCCGCGATGTGGATGAAATTGCGTCCTTGGGGGTGCCGGTATACGCTACCGGTTCCACACCGGGAGGCCCGTATAAGGAAGGGCCGGGAGAAGTCAATACCCCTATCTCCTGCGGAGGCGTCAGCGTAAATCCTGGAGATATTATCCTGGCGGACAGCGACGGCGTCATTGTCATTCCGAGAAAGGATGCTGCGGCTGTCCTGAACGAAGCCCAGGAATTTGCCAAGACCGATGCCGCCAAGATGCAGGCAGCCTTGGAAGGCCGGGCAAAGCGCGGCTGGGTGGATGAAAAGCTGGCAGAGAAAAAATGCGAGATCATCGACGGCTGCTACGAGGATCTGTGATGGCCGGAGGAAAGACGGTGGCGGAGAAAATATTGTCCGCCCACAGTGGAAACGATGTGTATGCCGGTGATATCTGCTTTTGCGAGATTGACCGGATGATGGCTCACGACGCCAACGGGCCCATGGCTGTGCAGGCTTTCCGCAATATGGGAGGGAAGAAGGTCTGTGATCCGCGTAAGATTTTCTTTATTATGGATCACGCCTGCCCGGCTCCCTATGAGAGAGCGGCCAATCTGCAGAAGATGCTGCGGGATTTCGCAGCGGAACAGGGGATCGCCTTTTATGAAGCGGGAGAAGGAGTCTGCCATCAACTGATGATCGAAAGAGGCCATGCCCATGCCGGCGAGCTGATTTTGGGAACGGATTCCCATACCTGTACCTATGGGGCGGTGGGAGCCTTTGCCACGGGAGTAGGGGCCACCGATATGGGAGCCTCCATGCTGACCGGCCGCAACTGGTTCAAAGTGCCGGAGACAATCAAGGTGGTGCTGAAAGGCGCGTTAATGCCGGGATGCTCCGCCAAGGATATCATTCTTACGGTAATCGGCCGGATTGGGGCGGCGGGAGCGAACTATAAGAGCGTGGAATTCTACGGAGAGTATCTGGATCGCTGTCCTTTAGCTGACCGTATGACGATCGCAAATATGGTAGTAGAAATGGGAGGCAAATGCGGGTTCCTCTGCTTTAGCGGGATGGAGCCGAAGGCCGACCCGGATGCGGTATATGCGGCCGAGTGGGAAATCAATCTGGAAGAGGTGGTTCCTTGCGTGGCAAAACCGCATATGGTGGACAATTATGCCCCTGTAACAGAGGTGGAGGGAACCAAAATCGATGTGGCCTTTTTGGGAAGCTGTACAAACGGCAGGATTGAGGATCTGCGGATTGCTGCCCGGATGCTTAAAGGCCGCCATGTGGCCCCTGGCGTGCGGCTGATTGTAACGCCGGCCTCTCGGGAGGTAATGCTTTTGGCGATGCGGGAAGGGATCGCGGAGGAACTGATGCAGGCGGGGGCCATATTTTTTACCCAGGGCTGCGGAGTCTGCGTCGGAACCCACGGGGGAGTGCCGGCAGATGGAGAAGTCGCTCTGTCTACGGCCAATCGGAATTTCAAAGGACGGATGGGAAACAGCAAAGCTTTTATCTATCTGGCGTCGCCGGAGACTGTGGCTGCCTCGGTTCTCACCGGCGTGATCACAGACCCGCGGCAGCTAGGAGGCGTAAATGAGAGGGAAAGTAATCAAATACGGTGATAATGTCAGCACGGACGCTATCATTGCAGGTAAATATACAAAGACATTGAAGGTACAGGACCTGGCCGACCATGCCATGGAGGATCTGGATCCGGATTTTCATGAGAAGGTGAAGACCCGCCGAATCATTGCGGCGGGCACCTATTTTGGCTGCGGCTCTTCCAGAGAGCAGGCGCCCACCGCCCTGAAGGCGGCGGGGATAGAGTGCATCCTGGCAAAGGAATTTGCCCGCATCTTTTACCGCAACGCCATCAATGTAGGGCTTTGCGTGGCCCAGTGCGATACGTCCCGTATTGGGGAAGAAGATGAGATTGAATTTTCGCCGGGAGACCGGTGCGTGAAAAACCATACGACGAAAGAAGAGATCCCTGTGGCCAAGATGCCTGAAATTATGGTAGATATCCTGGCTGCGGGAGGGGTCGTGCCTTATTATCGAAGTAGACAGGAGTGATCGAGAAGATGGGAATGGGAAAGACCTTTGCAGAAAAGATTCTCAGCAGGAAAGCAGGAAGGGAAGTACGGGCCGGCGATATTGTGGTGGTAAGTCCGGATTATTGCATCAGCCATGAAAATTCGGCCTCCATCTGCACCACCTTTTCTTCTTTGACGGATCGGGTCTGGGATCCGTCGAAAATCGTAATTACCCTGGATCATACCGTGCCAGCCCCGGCGCCGGAATATGCCAACGGCCATGCCGTGATCCGCCGCTTTGCAAAAGAGCAGGGCCTTTGCCATTTCTACGATCTGAACTGCCATGGGGGAATCTGTCATCAGATTATCTGCCAGGAGGGATACAGCGCTCCGGGGCGGCTGATTGTGGGCGCAGATTCTCATACCTGTACGGCTGGGGCCCTGGGAGCCTTTGCTACCGGCATCGGGCGCAGCGAGATGGCCTCCGTCTGGGCCTGCGGGGAGATTTGGCTGAAGGTGCCGGAAACCATAAGGGTCTATGTGACGGGAAGGTTAAAGCCCGGCGTATGCGCCAAGGATTTTATTTTGTATCTGGCAGGACTTTTGGGAGCGGGCGGAGCCGGTTATAAGTGCCTGGAATTTGATGGGCCGGGGATCGGCCGGATGACGGTGGCAGACCGCATGACTCTCTGCAATATGGGAATTGAGATGGATGCCAAGGCAGCTGTCTGCCGTCCCGACGAAAAGACAGAAAAGTATCTGCAGGAGGCGGGGGCCTCGGATTATACCGCTATATGGGCGGATGAGGACGCTGTCTATAAAAGAACTCTGGAGATCGATCTGGCCGATATTGTCCCCGCTGTGGCAAAGCCCAGCCGGGTGGACAATTATGCTCCGGCAAGGGAGGTCCAGGGAGAGGAAATCGATCAGGCCTTTATAGGAGCCTGCACCAACGGAAGAATAGAGGACTTGCGGGCGGCGGCGGCCGTGCTGGCCGGCCGACAGGTGGCGGTGCGCACCATTATCATGCCGGCGTCCTGCAAGGTTTTGGAGCAAGCGCTGGCGGAGGGTTTGATCCAAACCTTTGTGGCGGCGGGATGCACCGTGATGCCGCCGGGATGCGGCCCCTGCGTCGGAGCTTCCGGGGGTGTGCTGGGAGATGGGGAATGCTGCATTTCCACATCCAACCGCAATTTTGTCGGGCGGATGGGAAGCCGCAGGAGTCGTGTGTATCTGGCAAGCCCCATTACAGTGGCGGCCTCCGCCTTAGAGGGAGAGATAAGCTGCTGGGAATCGGAAGAACAGAACGGCACGGAGGACTTTTGATGGACAGAAGAGAAGAAATACGCGGAAGAGCCTGGAAATACGGCGACGATGTGAATACGGATGTGATCTACCCAGGGCGTTACACCTACAAGCTGCTAACCGATGAGGAGGCAGCCTCCCATGCCCTGGAGGATCTGGATCCGGATTTTGGAAAGAAAATGCGTAAAGGGGATATCTTAGTCGGCGGCTGGAATTGGGGCGTGGGCTCAGCTAGGGAGCAGGCGGTCAAATGCCTGAAATTTAAAGGAGTGGGGGCTATCCTGGCAAAAAGCTTCGCCCGTATCTATTTCCGCAACTGTTTAAATGAAGGACTATTTGCCATAGCCTGTCCGGAGGCGGTGGACGCCATTCAGGATGGAGAGGAAATATCCATTGATTTTGAAAAAGGCAGAGTTGTGACGCCGGCAGGGGAATTTCCCTTTGAAAAATATCCGGCCTATGTGATGGGGCTGGTGGAGGCCGGCGGCATTATCCCCTATACGAAGGAGAAATTGAAAAACCGCAGGGAGGAGAGAGCATAGAGATGAAATGCACAAAAATTCAGATTCCTGTGGGGAGGGAGATGGTCTGCGCCGAGGTGCCGGAACCGGTGTCGGTTATCCGTCCCCAGGAAATTCCTGGGGCAGCGGACGCTGGAATAGAGATAGAACGGGCCCTTGCAAATCCCATCGGCAGCCCCAGGCTTTGCGAGCTTGCCAGGGGAAAGAAGTCGGCGGCCATTGTGGTCAACGATATCACCAGACCCTATCCGGGCGGGTTGATGGTGGAAGGACTGGCAAAGGAACTCCATTTGGCTGGTCTTTCGGATGATCGTATTTTTCTGGTGGTGGCCTATGGACATCATCGGTTTAATACCGAAGAAGAGCTGCGGGAAATGTTCGGCGAGGAGGTGGTAAGGCGTTTCCGGATTGTCCACCATGACGCGATGGATGCGGATAAGCTGGTGACGGTGGGACGCACTTCGGCTGGAATCGATGTGGAAATCAACCGGGACTTTGCGCAGGCTGAGGTAAAGATTCTCACCGGCTGCATCACGCCCCATCAGCTTGCCGGGTATTCCGGTGGGCGTAAAAGCGTTCTTCCCGGTATTTCCGGGATGAAAACCCTGAAAAAGCATCACTCTTTCCCGATTCGACCGGAAACCACCTCCCTGGGATGGCTCCAGGGCAATCCCTTCCACGAACAGTCTCTGGAGGCGGCTCGGATTGCCGGCGTGGATTTTATATTAAACTCCGTGGATAATTATAAGAAAGAAGTGGTTCGGTGCGTGGCAGGGGAATTAAATGAGGCCCATTTGGAGGGAGTAAAGCTCTGCCGCGAGATCTGGGGCGTTCATATGCCCCAAAAACCGGATGTGGTGATCGTAAGTCCCGGTGGGTATCCCAGGGATTTTGATCTGCATCAGTCGCAGAAGGCAGTGGGCTGCGCGGAGGTGCTGTGCCGTGAGGGAGGTACCATCATCCTGTGTGCTGAAAGGCAGGATGGTATCTGCCGTTCGGTAAAGGTGCTGCAGGAGCCGTCCTCCCCGGAGGCAGTGATTGAGACTTTTCGCCGGGAGGGGTACACTCCCTATGCAAACAGCAAAGCCTATATGTGGGCGCGGGCCAT
>CALWRE010000215.1 GCA_944383835.1 uncultured Lachnospiraceae bacterium
CATTGTCGTCGAAAGCAATATCATTTTGCTGCCGGAAAGAAAAATGAGCGAAAAGGAACGGGAAATCTGTTTGGCGCATGAACTGAACCATATTAAGAGAAAGGATCTCCTGTGGCGTTACCTGCTCAATATCATCTGCATCGTTCATTGGTTCAATCCAGCGGTGTATTTTGTGAGAAAAGAATTCATCCTATGGAGTGAAGTGTATTGCGATGTCTGCTCTCTTCTGGCATTGAGACGTGAAAATTGTTCAAAAAGGACATATTTTTCGACGATCTTAAAGCTCTGCAGCGGGAATGCGGTTCCTTACAGCAGTATTGGCCTGACCGATAGTCTGCAGGAGATGAAAAGCAGGATATCCTATATCCAAAAATTTGATGGAAATCCCATAGATGTTAAAAAAGTCATGCCGGTGACAGTGGGCCTGTTCTTGCTGTTTGCAGGATTCTCAATCGCATCACAGCGAGCCATTCGGGAAATGGATTCTCAAATACTGGACCGCATAACAGAGGTAACTATAGTGCAAAATGAGGAGGAAAGCGAAGAAGAGGTTTTTACATTTACGTTGTCTGCCGAAGAATATGGGGGACTGGGGGTAATCCCGCTGGAGGAGGCGGGGATGGCGGATCCATATGATTTTCGGATATCCATTCCGGCCGGAAAAATGTACAGGTCGGAAGGGGCATTTGAATTAGAGGAGGGAGATATCGTCAATGTTTCTGCCATGTGCAGGGGAGATGATTTATCTTATCAAGTCGGAATAATAGGAACAGGGGGAGAAGTGGCGGCAATAGAAGGGTCGAGAACCGTCGAGAATGATTTTGAAATCAGCAGGGACGGCACGTATCATATTTGGCTTGGGAATACAGGGAAGGAAAGTATCGACGTGATGGTTGTCGCAGAAACAATTCCTTAGCGAGAACCGACTTGCTGGCATGTCAGAACTTGCTAAGAAAATATCAAGAAAATTGTTTGCGAAATACGGCGATAAAGCGTTTAGAATTCCCCTTGACAGCACAGCCTTGTGCTGGTATGCTGAAAAAGACGAGAGGATACATTGCGTTTCCCTAATGGAAATATATGCGAAGCCTCCGTCCCGCAGTAGCCGCGGTAAATAAAATCAACAGAAATGAGGTGTGAGGATGATTTGACTCTTTCCCGGAACAAAAAATGCGATAAATACGATGTAGCTATGTATGATCAAAATGATTGGATTTATCGGATTGCCGTTATCGGCCAGGGAAGAAGTCTATCCTCATATTTTCCAAAATATAGAAATGCAGCGGACCGATACCGTCCGGCTGTTCCTTCTGCCATATAGACAGACATGGGTATTTGCCTGCGTCTGTATCCATGGCAAAGGGTGACTCAGCCACCGCCTGCATGATAAGTATGGAAAGAGAGAGCGACAGAACATTCCTGCCGCTCTTTTTTACGTGATAGTCCCGGCAGGCAGCTGTGCGAGGAGACAGCACGAAGTGCTGGTTCCTCCGCACAGATATCTGCCGGGTAAGGCGAAATGAGTACGCAGGCCGATAGGCCGGAGTACGGCAGTCCTGAAAAAGCGAGGTGAATCGATATGTCAGTAATCACAGTGAACGATCTGACCTTCGCCTACGAGGGCAGTTATGACAATGTTTTTGAGCATGTCTCTTTTCGGTTGGATACGGATTGGAGGCTGGGGCTGATTGGACGAAACGGAAGAGGGAAAACCACGCTTCTGCGGCTTTTAATGGGACAGTATGAATACGGCGGTTCCATTGTCTCGCCGGTGGGTTTTGACTATTTTCCCTTTGCCGTAGAGAATACGGAGCAGGAGACCTGGGAGGTGGCGGCCGGGATAAACCCGGAGCTGGAACTGTGGCAGCTGCAAAAGGAGATCGGGCGCCTGGAGGTAAAGGAAGAGACGCTGTACCGCCCTTTTAAAACCCTTTCCCAAGGCGAGCAGACAAAGGTGCTTCTGGCGGTGCTTTTCCTGCGGGAGAATGCTTTCCTGCTGATCGACGAGCCCACCAACCATCTGGACCGGGAGGCGCGAAAGGTTCTAGGAGCTTATCTGCAGACGAAAAAGGGATTTATGCTGGTCTCCCATGACAGGCAGCTTTTGGACGCCTGCGTAGATCATGTCCTGTCCTTTAACCGGGAGGGAATCGAGGTGAGCCAGGGCAACTTTACTTCCTGGAACGAAAACCGGGAGAGAAGGGAACGGTATGAGGCGGCGGAAAATGAGAGGTTAAAAAAGGATATCCGCCGCCTGGAGGCGGCAGCCCGCCAGGCCCATGCCTGGGCGGATCGGACGGAGGCGCAGAAAATCGGCAGCGGTTACGCCGACCGCGCTTATCTGGGAGAGCAGTCCCGGCGGATGCAGAGCCGCCGCAAGAACCTTGAAAAGCGGCAGCAGGCAGCCATCGAGGAGAAAAGCAGCCTGCTGCGCAATGTGGAAACAGCGGAGACGCTGAAACTTTATCCGCTGCGGCACCATAAAGAGGTTCTGGCCGTATGGAACGAGGTAACCCTGGGCTACGGGAATGTCTCTGTCTGCCAGGACTTTTCCCTGACCGTAAGGCAGGGAGAGAGGATTGCCCTCCAGGGAAAGAACGGCTGCGGCAAGTCCACGGTGCTGAAAGCTTTGCTGGATGTGGCAGGAACCAGGCCGGGGAACAGAAAGATTCTGGTGAAAAGCGGGGAGCTGCGTCTTGCCTCCGGTCTTAAAATATCCTATGTCTCCCAGGATACTTCCGGCCTACGCGGAAGTTTGAACGACTATATCGATGCCTGCCAGGCTGACCGGACCCTTTTCCTGGCCCTTCTGCGCAAGCTGGATTTTCCCAGGGTGCAGTTTGAAAAGCGGATGGAGGATTACAGCGAGGGACAGAAAAAGAAGGTGCTGATAGCCCGCAGTCTCTGCGAACCGTCGCACCTCTATATCTGGGATGAGCCTTTAAATTATGTGGATGTGTTCTCCCGGATGCAGATCGAAGAACTGATCCTTTCCTGCCGGCCGACCTTATTGTTCGTGGAGCATGACCAGGCGTTTACGGACCGGATTGCCACCAGGGTTGTGCAGCTTTGAGAAGGGAAACAGGTCGTCATGCCGCTCCATCCCGCTGCTGCGCTGCTCGCACGGTTTTACTTCACAAGGATAAAAAGCCATCTTCTGCGCGCTCGAAGCTGCCCGTCTCACCGGTCTCGTCAAAGAGAACCTGGGTGCCGCGGGTCAGCGAGCAGCGCAGCGGACAGCGGGGATTTTCGTAGACGGTCCGCTCCATTGCGCCTCCCCTGGGCGCTTTGAGCGCAAGGGAATTTTCCTGGGGCAGGATGAGCTGGAGGGTGTAATCGCCCTGGCGCAGGGCAATTCGCCTTCCGCCGCAGCGGGTGAGCTTTGCGCCCTGATAGGTGGAGAGGCGGTACTGCCGTCCGCCGTAAGTGACCAGACTGCTGCAGGCGGTGAAGCGGCGGCCGCCCCATTTCAGGCGGGCGGCCGTAAACATGAGGCTGCCGGCCGGGCTGCCGACCGAGGCGGCCTCGGTCTTCCCGTCCTGCGTATCTTTTGCCGGAAGGCTGCACTGGGCCCAGAGATAGGAGGAGGGGAAACTGTGGCCCCAATCCGTTTCAATATAGCCCCGTCCCTGATGAAAATTCCAGGTTTCCTGGTTTACGAGAATACGGCCGTTTAAACGGTGGGAAAGGCTTATGACCCGGTGAAAGCAGGGAAGGGGCAGACGGCTGAAAGGCCCCATGAAGGAGCGGCGGGGCGGCAGGAGAGGGCCGTAATGGATATGGCCTCGGATCGTGAGGCTGGGAGCGTCCAGGTGGATGCGGCAGCCCCTGCTGGTGAAATAACTCTGGCCCAGACGGATGCAGAGACGCTCGGGACGGGCTTCTATGTCGTCGCCCGCAAAGGGAATAAAGAAGCTGCGGCCATCTGCGATGACCTGCAGGGACGCCGTCTGCAGGCCGGATCCATCCCGGTGCAGGGCCGGGATCATAATCAAAGTATGTTCCTTGGCGGTATGCTTGAAATACCAGCCTTCAAAATAAGAATGTTCCCTGCCATTTCCATGATAATACTGTTCCATAATAACCTCCTCAGATGGAGCGGCCGATAAGAATCCTGCCGCTTTACATAAGTATGGCGTTGACAGGGAAAATTATACATTCAATTATGCCAATCGCGTACTGAAAAAACTCATGCCAAAAATTTATGCATTTGAGAGCAAAAACTTGTTGTTATAAAAAGTTTTTGCTATAATTAAGCCTGTAGGAGGTGTGCGCTATGATTGAATCGCATAAGCTCAAAAAAAGAGAGGGATATCTCGAAAAGCTGATTGGATTTCAGGATACGGAGTTGGTAAAAGTTATTACGGGTATTCGCCGCTGCGGGAAATCTAGTTTATTGAGACTAATGATTCAGCATTTGCAGGAGAGCGGCATTCAGCCGGAGCAAATCGTAGAGATGAATTTTGAATCCCACGATTTCCGAAAGATGACTTCCGATGACGTTTATGATTTTGTGAAGGCCCGTATCATTCCAGGCAAACGGATGTATCTTTTTTTTGATGAACTGCAGAGGATTGAAGCATGGGAAGATGCGGTTAATTCTTTTCGCGTAGATTTTGATTGTGATATTTATGTTACCGGTTCAAACGCCTATTTGCTTTCATCTGAATATTCCACGTATCTTTCGGGCAGATGCGTTGAGATTAAAATACTGCCCCTGTCTTTTCGTGAGTTCCTCTATTTCCATGATTTTGAAGTTAGGGAAACGAGCAGCGCCCTGGGCGGGATGCGTAAGCAGGTATGGGATAAAAAGGGAGAGCGCTATGAATTGCGGGAGATTTTTGACGCCTATATGCGCTTTGGCGGCATGCCGGGGCTTGCTGATGTCGGTTTGGATCAGGAAAAAGCGCTTGCGCTCCTGGAGGGCATTTACTCTACCGTTGTGATACGGGATATCCTGGAACGGGAAAAAAGGCGTGGGAGGCGGCAGATCACCGACCCGGTTCTTCTGCGGAAGATCATCCTTTTTCTTGCGGATAATATCGGAAACAACGTCTCCGTTTCATCCATTGGGAATACATTGACGGATGAAGGACTGATGGAAGGGGAAAAACGCAAAGGCAGGCCGAGTCCCCATACGGTTCAGGCCTATATAAACGCTTTGCAGGAAAGCTACTTTTTCTATGAAATCAAACGATTTGATATCAAGGGAAAGGAATATCTGCGTACTCTGGGAAAGTATTATATCGTTGATATCGGGCTGCGGAATTATCTGCTCGGGTTCCGCAATCGTGACAGCGGCCATGCGATTGAGAATGTCGTATATTTTGAATTGCTCCGCAGAGGTTATGACGTATCCATTGGCAAAATCGGCAATGCCGAGGTAGACTTTATTGCGGCGACAGCAGAGGACAAGGTGTATATCCAGGTAACGCAGTCCATGCAGAGCGAGGACGTCCGCAAAAGAGAACTTGCTCCGCTGCAGAAGATCCAAGACAATTATGAGAAAATTGTGCTGTCGCTGGATCCCGGACTGGATTCCTCTTATGATGGGATCAAATCGCTGAACCTGATTGATTGGCTTCTTGAATGATGAGTGGTTTCTTGAATGAGGCAAATAATTGGTGGCAAAGCACTTAGATTTTGTCCCCGGCATATGGTAATAGTAAAGAGGTAGCGGGGTCCCAACAAAATCTATATGAAAGCATTTCCAAAACCACTTACGGCCGCAGAGGAAAGAGAGTGCCTGGAAAAATGGAAAGCCGGCGACCTGGCTGCTCGAGATGTCCTGATTGAGAGAAATATGCGGCTGGTGGCCCATATCAGCAAAAAGTACAATGGGGATGGGAGGGATCTGGACGATCTGATTTCCATTGGAACAATCGGACTGATAAAAGCAGTGAGGACTTTTGATCCGGGGAAGAACAGCAAGCTGGCTACCTACGCGGCCAAGTGCATCGAAAATGAGATACTGATGAGCCTGCGGCTGGAGAAGAAGTACGGAAGAGACGTCTCCCTCTATGATCCCATCGGCACCGATAAGGAAGGGAACATGATCAGCCTGGTGGATGTGGTGGAGACGGATGAGAAAGCCGTATCGGACCAGGTAGAACTGGGGCAGGAGATTGAGCGGATGTACGAGGCCTATGAGCGGTGCCTGAAGGAAAAGGAAAAGAAGGTAATCCGAATGCGCTACGGCCTGTTTGGAAACCGGGAATATACCCAGAGAGAAATTGCCGGGCAAATGCATATCAGCCGAAGTTACGTAAGCCGAATTGAGAAGGCCGCGCTTTTAAAAATGCGGGCAATGATGGAATAAGGGGCATAGCGGCATGTCCGTCAGACGGGAAAACGGGAGGATGAGCCCTCCCGTTGCTTTCCTTGCTTTTTAAGCGCCCCACTGACCGATCATCCACAGGGACTTGGCAAAATAAGCGATATAGTCGTCCATCAGGGCGGAGATCATATAGTCGCCGGCGTCGTCGGCTTCTTTTTTGATGCCGCGGACGTCCTCGGTGAGACTCCCCAGATCTCTTTTTACTTCCTGCAGGGCAGTGGCCGAAGAGATAAACTGCCCTTCCGCCTCCCGGATGGAGGTTTCCTGCAGAATGCCCCGCAGGCAGCCTAACGGCCGGCCGCCCCGCATCAGGATTTTCTCGGCCACCTCATCGATCATCTCCAATATCTCATCGTAATACTCTTCCAGCTTGGCGTGGACAGTGAAAAAATCATTCCCCTGGACGTACCAGTGGAAGTTCTGCATTTTATGATATTCCACTACCAGATCGGCCAACAGGTGATTCAGCTTTTTTTCCATAATTAAACGATATCTCCTTTCCATCCGGTATTTCATTTCATCCGGAATTTCGTGCAGATATATTTTGGCCGCGCCGCTCTTAGATTATGCAGAATCTGTACAGGATACGTCGGCTGCCTTTGGCACATAATATAAGCAGAAAAATATGCATGGCGCCGCCCGGCTGAATGCAGGCTGGATCGGATTGGATCAAGATTAAGAGTTCATAAGGGCTTGTTCAGGAAAATGTAAGTTGTATTTTCCCTATATCTATGTTATTCTGGGCAAGGTTCGTATGAACCGGCGATGAAAAAACATTGTGACAGGAGAGATTAACATGAAAAAGAGAATAATGGCTTTGACGCTGGCGCTGGCATTGGTACTGCTTGCCGGATGCAGCGGACGAAACGATGCGGAGACGACGGCGCCTTCCACGCAGGCAACGGAGACGAGCGCTGCCGAGCAGGAGACCGAGCAGCCGACTGAGCAGCCGACGGAGGAAAGCACGGAGGCGGCAACGGAGACGGAAACGGAAGAATCCGCAGCCGGAGAGAGCGGCCAGGCGTCGAATGGAACCTATCGGGACGACGTATCGGTGACGGAGCTGCGGGATGCGGTGAAGGAGGCCTATGGAGAGAATTATATTCCCAGCATGGAGTATGATGCGGATACCTTGGAGGCTCTGTTCGGCGTAAGCAGCGATATGTACGATGAGGTGATTGCCGAAGGGCCGATGATCAGCGTCCATGTGGATACCCTGATTATTGTAAAGGCAAAGAACGACCGCGTGGAGGACGTCCGCACCGCCCTGGAGAATTACCGGAATACTCAGATCGAGACAGGGATGAACTATCCGATGAACGTTCCGAAGCTGCAGGCCTCGGAGGTAGCGGTATTTGGAAATTATGTCTGCTATATTATGCTGGGCGCCATCGATGAGAGCATAACGGATGAGGGCGAGATGCTCACCGCCTTCCAGGAGCAGAATCAGATTGCCGTGGATGTGATCGAGGGAATGCTGGCTGAATAAGCCGATATTGCGTAAAGAAAACCGCCTGGTCTTATTGGACTGCCGCGTTGTGCAGGATCGATAAGCCAGGCGTTTTTTCATAGGGACGAAAACTTCGGATTTAAAAGAAAATGGTTCGATTTTATGTCAAAATTTACGTCAGTATTTATGTCAGGACTTTTGTCCGTATTTTTCCTCGCAGTAAAGGCAGCGGTAGGTCTGGGTTTCTTCATCGGTCAGGACGAAGACATGGGGCAGTTCCTGCTCGATGGAGGTGATGCAGCGGGGATTTTTGCAGTGAAGCACGTTGGTGATCCTCTTGGGCAGGCTCAGGGTTTTCTTCTCGATGATTTTGCTGTCCCGGATAATGTTGACGGTGATATTGTGGTCGACGAAGCCGAGGACATCAAGGTCGATCTCGTCCAGGCCTCCCTCGATCTTGATAATGTCCTTTTTGCCCATCTTATTGCTGCGGGCGTTTTTGATAATGGCAACCTCCGTGTCCACCTTATCCAGTCCCAGATACCGATAAATGTCCATGGATTTGCCGGCCTTGATATGGTCCAGAACGATGCCTTCTTTCAGGCCGCTGATATTGAGCATATGAATTCCCTCCGTTAATTGTGGATGTCTGTGGTATGAATCTCGAGAAGCGTGAGGATCAGGGCCATGCGCACATAGACGCCGTACTGCACCTGGCGGAAATAGGCGGCCCTGGGATCTTTGTCCACCTCGACGGCGATTTCATTGACGCGGGGCAGGGGATGCAGGACCAGCATGTCCTCGCGGGCCAGAGCCATCTTGGCCGCGTCCAGGATGTAGCAGTCCTTCATCCGCAGATATTCATCCTCATTAAAGAAGCGTTCCTTCTGGACGCGGGTCATATAGAGAATATCCAGAAGGGGCATGGCCTCGTCCAGATTGGTGACCTCCTGATAGGGAACCCCATTCTTTTCCAGAACACTCTCCCGGATGTAGTCCGGAATCCGCAGCTCCGCAGGGGAAATCAGCACAAAGCGGATACCGGGATAACGAACCAGGGCGTTAATCAGGGAATGGACGGTGCGGCCGAATTTCAGGTCGCCGCACAGGCCCACGGTCATATGGTCCAGGCGTCCCTTCAGGGAGCGAATTGTCAGAAGATCCGTCAGCGTCTGGGTGGGATGCTGATGGCCGCCGTCGCCGGCGTTGATCACCGGGATGGAGGCCGCCTGGGCTCCTACCAGGGCCGCGCCCTCCTTGGGATGGCGGATAGCGCAGATGTCCGCGTAGCAGGATATCATCCGCAGGGTATCGGCGACGCTTTCGCCCTTGGCTGCCGAGCTGCTTGCGGCCGAAGAAAAACCAAGTACATTGCCTCCCAGACTTAACATGGCAGACTCGAAACTCAGGCGAGTTCTTGTACTTGGTTCATAAAAAAGCGTCGCTAATTTTTTGCCGTCACAGGCGTGTGCATATTTTTCTTTGTGCCGTTCGATGTCGCCGGCCAGATCCATCAGAGCGTCCAGCTCCTTCACCGTAAAATCCAGCGGACTGATCAAATGTCTCATCTGTATTCCCTCCTATGTTGACCCTTCTCTTCTCAGTTCCAGGCATTTTTATTAGTATACATGGAAAAGGCGATTTGGGGAAGAGGGTAATTTAAAAATTTTTCATTTCTTCAGGGACCGGCAGGCCGGGCCGGACAGAAGCGTCCCGTCTTCGCTGTAGCGGGAGCCGTGGCAGGGGCAGTCCCAGGTGTGGTCGGCCGGGTTGTAGGAGAGGGTGCAGCCCAGATGGGTGCAGGTGGGGCCGAAGCCTTTCTCAATGCAGCGCTTTTTCCCATAGGGGACAAAGGGCTTCTGCAGGATCAAATGGGTCAGGGTGTGTCCCGTGTCGGCGAGAAAGGGGCCAAGGCCGGATAGGGACAGCCGCTGGGGCAGATAGATATCATAGTGGCCGTCGTTCCTTCCCAGAATCTGATCCGAAAGAGCCAGAGCCGCCGTCATGGCCCCGGTCATGCCCCATTTCTGAAAGCCGGTGGCGACGTACAGCTGCGGCGTCCATAGGGAGTAGGGGCCGATGAAGGGAAGGCGGTCGTGAGGCATGGCGTCCTCATTGGACCAGTGGGCGGCCAGGGCGGCGCGGGGATACATCCGCCTGGCCTGGTGCCAAAGCCTGCGGTAGCTGTCGCCGGGACGCAGCTTTCCGCTGCGGTGGCCCAGACCGCCGAACAGGGTGAAGCGGCCAAAGGAGCGGAAGGTATAGCCGCCGGGATCGGAGCAGTAATACATGCCTTTCAGGCGGGCGGCCCGGTCCAGGGCCAGGATATAGGAAAGCTCCTGGTGCTGGCGCATAAAATAAAAGCCGGGGAAATTGCGGATGGGGAAATGGGTGGCAATGACGATCCGGCCGGCCTTTACCGTGTACGTCTCTCCCGCGGCGCGGATATAGAGGCGGTGGCCGCTGACGCGCACAGCTTCCGAGTGCTCATAAACCTTTAGCTTTGCCGCCACGGAGCGCAGGAACTGCAGGGGATGGAACTGGGCCTGGTGGTCGAAGCGGACCGCCCCCTTTACCGGAAAGGGGAGCTCTGTCTGCCGGGTAAAAGAGGCAGGCAGGCCTAAGGAGACGGCGCTTTCCTCCTCACGCTTCAGCTGCTCCGCATCTGCCGTGCTGTAGAGATAGGAGCTGGTCTCCTCCAGATGACAGGAAATGTTTTCCTGTTCTATGATGCTTCGGTAGCAGGTAACGGCCTTCTGCTGGGCAGCGGCATACTGGCGGGCCTTTTCCTTCCCGATGTTTTGGATCAGCTTCGTGTAAATCAGGCCATGCTGGCTGGTAATCTTGGCCGTGGTGAAGGCGGTGGCGCCCCGGCCTATGGCGTCTTTTTCAAAAACGGCCACCGAAAGGCCGCTGTCTTTCAGAAAATAGGCGATGAGAATGCCGGCCATGCCGCCGCCAACGACGGCCACGTCCACGTCCATATCGGAAGAAAGGGACGGGAAGGCAGGCATCCTGCAGGTTTTCGTCCAGATCGATTCCATTTTCGGATCCCCCTTGTATGAGTTGTTTGCGTTGTTTTCGAGCAAATTTTGTGTATAGTATGGATAAGAATGCTAAAACTTATGTGCCGGGGCAATAAAAAACGTGACAAAAGAAGGAAGAATACGGTATAATAAAAGCGGTTTCGGAGGCCGTGCGCATCCGTCCGCTTACAGACGAGGAAGTGACTGAAATGAAGATGATTATTTCGCCGGCGAAAAAAATGCGTATGGCGGAGGACCCCGCCCCGGAGGGAAGGCCGGTCTTTTTAAACAGGGCAGAAGAGCTTTTGGGCATATTAAAGGGAATGCGTTATGCCGAGCTGAAAGCCCTGTGGGCCTGCAGCGATAAGATCGCGGAGGAAAATTTCCGGCGGCTGCAGGAAATAGATCTGGAGCGAAATCCCAGCGCCGCCCTTTCGTCCTATGACGGCATCCAGTATCAGTATATGGCTCCCCAGGTATTCCCCGACTCCTATTATTCGTATGTGGAGGAGCATCTGCGCATCCTTTCCGGATTTTATGGGATCTTAAAGCCTTTGGACGGCGTTGTCCCCTACCGGCTGGAAATGCAGGCCCGCTTAAAGACGGATAGGGGGAAGGACCTCTACGAATATTGGGGAGACAGCCTCTACCGGGAACTGACGAAGGACGACCGGGTGATCTTGAACCTGGCCTCCAAGGAATACAGCCATGCGATCCGGAAGTACCTGCGGGATGGGGATCGCTTCATCAGCTGCATTTTTGCGGAGCGGGACGGAGGGCGTCTCGTCGAAAAGGGCGTATACGTGAAGATGGCCAGAGGCGAGATGGTGCGGTTTCTGGCCGGGCGGGGCGCGAAGGAGCCGGAGGAGGCAAAGGAATTTGCCGGCCTGGGCTTTGCGTATCAGGAAAGTCTTTCTACGCAAAACGGATATGTATTTTTAAGACAGGCAAAGAAATAATAATAAGAAGGAGGTTTGTCTATGTCGAATACACCTACTCCTCATATTGAGGCAAAACCTGGAGATATTGCGAAAACCGTATTGATGCCAGGGGATCCCCTGCGGGCCAAATTTATTGCAGAGACTTATCTTGACAATCCGGTCTGTTTCAATCAGGTTCGCAATATGTTAGGCTATACCGGAACGTACAAAGGGAAGACCGTTTCCGTCATGGGCGGCGGAATGGGAATGCCTTCCATCGGCATTTATTCCTATGAGCTGTTCCATTTCTATGGGGTGGAGCAGATCATCCGCGTGGGTACGGCCGGCGGAATGGGAGAGGATGTGAAGGTCAGGGACGTGGTGTTAGCCATGGGAGCCTGCACTAATTCCAATTATGCCTCCCAATATAACCTGCCCGGCACGATCGCGCCCATCGCCGATTTCGGCCTGCTGCGCAAAGCGGTGGAGGTGGCGGAATCCAAGGGGATCACGCCTAAGGTAGGCAACCTGCTGTCCTCCGATACCTTCTACAGCGCGGATCAGACCGCCGCCGCCAAATGGAGGAATATGGGCGTCCTGGCCACGGAGATGGAGGCTGCGGCCCTCTACCTCAATGCGATCTATGCGAAGAAAAAGGCCCTGTGCATCTGCACGATTTCCGATCATATCTTTACCGGCGAGGCTCTTTCCTCCTATGACCGTCAGGTGAGTTTCCGTGAGATGATGGAGATAGCCCTGGAGCTGGCGGAATGAGGGAAGAGAAATTTTTGTCCAGCGAACCGGCCAGGCTCGTGGTCTGCCTGGCCGGCAGCCTGATCTATGCCTGCGGCGTCGGCCTGTTTACAGCCCCGTCCGGCATTTACAGCGGCGGTTTTGTGGGAATCAGCCAGGTGATTCGTACCCTGCTTTCCCGCTACGCCGGCATAACCTTTCACAATTTTGATATGGCCGGCGTCCTGAATTTCGTTCTGAATATTCCTGTTTTGTGGCTGGCCTTCCGCCATATGAGCCGTCCCTTTTTTGTAAAAACACTGACCTGCGTAGGCGCGATTTCGTTTTTTCTGTCCCTGATCCAGCAGCCGGTATCCATGCTGGAAGGAGATGTGCTGGGTTCGGCCATCATCGGAGGAATTCTGACCGGCCTGGGCGTGGGCCTGATCCTTTATTCCGGCGGTTCTTCCGGCGGGGTGGACATCATCGGCCTGTATCTGATGCGCAAAAAGCCGGATATCAGCGTGGGACGTCTGGGGATGCTGGTGAACTTTACCGTCTATGGCATCTGCCTGGTGCTCTTTGATGTGTCGGTGGCCATCTATTCCATTATTTTCACCACGTTTAATGGGGTGGTCGTGGACCGGGTGCATGCGCAGAATATCAATACCCAGGCGATGATTATCACCCAGACCGACGGTGCGGCCATCAGCCAGGCGGTGATGAAGCAGCTGCACCGCGGTGTCACCAGCTGGAAGGGAACCGGCGCTTACGAGGACAGCCAGAAGACCATCCTCTTTGTTATTCTGTCCAAATACGAGGCGGGACATCTCAAACAGATTTTAAACGAGCTGGATCCCCACGCTTTTGTGGTTTTCCAGCAGGGAGTGAGCGTGCATGGATTCTATCAGAAGCATCTGTGAGCGAACGGGCGGCGGCCGGGGACTTTATCCGGACGGCCGCCCCTATTATTCGTTGGGGTTATATTTAAAGCGGAATTTTGGCCGGAAACTGTACAAGCTGTCCCTGGACGGAGGGATGACCTGTCCCAACCGGGACGGAACGGTGGGCTATGGAGGCTGCATTTTCTGCAGTGCCGGCGGTTCGGGGGACTTTGCGGCGGATCGGGGACATCCGGTGAAGGTGCAGATCGCGCAGGCGAAAATACGGCAGGAAAAAAAGATGGCGGCAGATCGGGAAAAATCCCCCGGCGCGCATCCTGGCTATATTGCCTCTTTTCAGGCCTATACCAATACCTACGGGCCGGTGGATTATCTTTCCCGGATCTTTCACGAGGCGATGGAGAAAGAAGACGTAGAGGTTCTGTCCATTGCCACCCGGCCGGACTGTCTGGGGGACGAGGTGATGGAGCTTCTCGACCGGCTGGGCCGCAGAAAACCGGTCTGGGTCGAACTGGGACTGCAGACCATCCATGAGGAAACAGCCAGGCGGATTCGCCGAGGCTATGAGCTGCCCTGTTTTGAAGAAGCGTTAAAGCGGCTGCAGGCCGGAGGCCATACGGTGATTGCCCATATGATCCTGGGGCTGCCGGGCGAAACGCCGGCCATGATGGAGAAAACAGCCAGATATCTGGGGGAGCAGGGGATAGACGGGGTCAAGCTGCAGCTTCTTCACGTATTGAAAGGAACGGAACTGGAGGACTGGTATCGGAGAGGAGACTGCCCGGCGATGGAGAAGGAGGCATATTTCGCTGCCGTCGGGCGCTGCCTGCAGGTCCTTCCCAGGAACACCGTGATTCACCGAATAACCGGAGACGGCCCCAGAAACCTGCTCCTTGCCCCGTCCTGGAGCCTGGACAAAAAACGGGTGCTCAATGAACTCCACCACTACCTGAAGGAAAAAGGCATCGTGCAGGGATCCCGTTTGGGAAGGCCAAAATAACAAAAACTTCCAGTATTTTTGACGTGATAAAAGCCAAAATAGAAAACGTAAGAGGCCGTTCGCGGATCCGGAACGGCCTTTTGGATAAGGGGATTGCTTTTTCTTGTTACAGCAATCCCCATTATACTGTGAAAGCCCCGGAATGCGAATACTCTCGTCGATGGCGGGAGCGCGAAGCGCGGAGCCATCGGCTTTCACAGTATAAGGACGAGGAAGGGCCCCGGACGGCGGCCGCCGCTGGGCGCATTTATGCGGCCAAGCGAGCGGACATCGGACGGGCAAGAGGAGGCGCAAAATGGAAACAGACAGCAACAAAGACTGCAATAATATGGAAAACCAGGAGAATACCCGCAGGGAAAATGAGAAGCTGCAGGACGAGAAGATCAGCGAATACGGACAGGTGATGCTGGACAATAACGAAAAGGCGTATAAGATCCATCTGCTCAGCATTGTCGGGGAGATAGAGGGCCATGAAAATCTGCCCTCCGGCAGCAAGACGACGAAGTATGACCATGTTCTGCCCCAGCTGGCCCGGATTGAGGACGATCAAAAGGTGGACGGGCTGCTGGTGCTTTTGAATACTTCCGGAGGGGATGTGGACGCCGGCCTTGCCATAGCGGAAATGATCGCCTCGCTGAGCATTCCCACGGTTTCCCTGGTGTTGGGGGGTAGCCATTCCATCGGAGGGCCGCTGGCTGTCTCGGCGGATTATTCTTTTATTGTCCCCAGCGGGGCCATGATCGTGCATCCGGTGCGGATGAGCGGGATGGTTATCGGCGCTCCGCAGACCTACGATTATTTTAAGCGGACCCAGGACCGGATCACTGGCTTTATCGCCTCTCACAGCCGTGTGTCGCAGGAACGGCTGGAGGAGATGATGATCAATACGGCGGAACTGACGAAGGATCTGGGGACGATTCTGATCGGGGAAGAGGCAGTGCGGGAAGGCCTCATTGACGAGGTAGGCGGCATTAAAGAAGCCCTCGCCAGGCTCAACCAGATGATTGAAGAAAGGCGGGGGCGGAAGAAGGATTAGTCATCCTTTTCTTTATCTTTGCTTTTATTTTTATCCTTATTTTTATTCTTGCTTCGTTCCTGGTCTTCGTCTTCGTCGTCCTCATCCTGCTCGGGATTTTCCTCCGGCAGTTTGCTGATGCGGGCGAAGGTAACCATTTTATCCTCAACGTTTTCTACGTGAATCTGCAGTCCGTTGGTGGTCACATCAAAGGAAGAGCCGTCCTCGGGAATGGAGCGCAGGCAGTTAAGGATCAGGCCGTTTACCGTGTCGGCGTTGATATCCTCGGGAAGCTCGATGTCCATGGCCTCCTCCAGGTCTTCCAGGGAGGTTCCGCCCTCGACGCGCCAGAGATTATCCTCCAGCTGCTCGATTTCCGGCGGCTCGGCCGGGTCAAATTCATCGTAGATATTGCCGACGATTTCTTCCAGCAGATCCTCTACCGTGATAATGCCGGCGGTGGAACCGTATTCATCGACCACGACGGCAATGTGGATTTTCTTTTGCTGCATATCCTGGAACAGCAGATCCGCATGGATGGACTCGGGCACAAAGTAGGCCGAGCGGATCAGCTCGCGGAAAGGCTTGGGGTTGGGCTGATTGAGGTTCAGCAGGAAATCCCTCGCGTAGAGAATACCCAGGATGTCGTTGATATCCTCATCGTAGACAGGGTAGCGGGAAAGACCGCTTTCCTCAATTACTTTGATCACTTCTTTTTCATCCATATCGACGTCCAGGGCGACCACATCGGATACATGGGTCATGGCGTCCGACACGGTGATATCGTCGAAGCGGAATACATTCTGAATCCAGGTCTCTTCATCTTCGTCGATCGTTCCCTTTTCTCCGCCCAGTTCAATCATCATCCGTATCTCTTCTTCGGTGACAGATTCTTCCGCCGCCTCTGTTTTAACGTGGAGCAGGCGCAGCATCATATTGGTGGAGAAGGATAAGAACCAGATTACCGGCTTCATGACGACGGCCAGGGCGGAAATAACCGGCGCGGCAATCTTGCCGACCAGCATGGATTTCTGCATGGCAATGCGTTTAGGCACCAGCTCGCCGAAAATCAGCGTAAAGTAGGAAAGGATAACGGTAATCAGGATAACCGATAAGGTATTCAATACGCTTAAAGGAATTGCGTGGAAATTCAAATCATTGTATACCCACTCCACCAGTCGGTCCGAGAAGTTATCGGCGGCGAAGGCGCTGCCCAAGAGATTCGCCAGGGTAATGCCAATCTGAATGGTGGACAGGAAGTTGGAAGGCTGTTCTACCAGGCGCAGAAGGCGGCCAGCGGATTTATCGCCGTCTTCCTGCATCTTGCGCAGCTTTGTGGCGTTGAGCGAAAGAACAGCGATCTCCGTACACGCGAAAAAGGCGTTCAGTAGGATTAGAAAAACCTGCAGTAAAAGTTGTCGGGCTAACATAAATACAATCTCTCCTTAAAAATCACAGTAAATTTATTAACGAGGCTGAAAACAGCTTCGTAGTACATAAAATGTTTTTTGAATTTTTTTCTTCGTATTTTGATTCTGGCACGGTCCGCACGGAATGCATATATCTGGCGGTTAGATTCGTCTGTGAGGATGGGGCCTCGGAAATGCCTGAAAAGACACAAAAAAAGCACACCCTAAACCTGAAGATAGGAATAGGTTATGCTGACATGGGTATCCTATTGTTTTCGTATCGTAGTTTGGGCCAGCGTCACTATCGGCGTCAGTCATGGTGGATAATTGCCTTCCTTTTCTTAAAATTTTCCGCACCGTTGAAAACAAATGTCTGCCGTTGAAAACAAATGTCTGCTTCGCAGCCGCTTGTTTTCCTGCGGATATGATACATTATACTCAGAAGTGGGTATGGAGTCAAGTGCGGCTATTGCGAAAAAACGGAAGAAAGAGTAAAATGAGAGAAGAAAAATGGCAAAAGAGGGCAGAAAAGCGGATTTTATCGGCAGGGAGGTTTGTTTACGGAAATGGAAAAATTGGCGCTAATTACGGGCGGCAGCGGCGGACTGGGAGAATGCCTGGCGGCGGAGCTGGCGGCAAAGGGATACCGCCCGGTGCTGGTCGGAAGAAAGGAAAAGAAACTCCAGGCAGTTGCGGCTCGCTGCGGCGGGGAGATATTTGTCTGCGACCTGTCAGAAAAAGAGGAATGCCGCAGGCTTTATGAGGCATACCGGAAGAGGCCGGTGCAGATCTTAATCAACTGCGCGGGTTTTGGCGTTTACGGCGATTTTGCAGGGACAGAGTTGGAAGAGGAGATGGAGATGGCGGCCGTCAACAGTCTGGCGGTTCACCGTCTGACGAAACTTTTCCTGCCGGATATGGAAAGGCGGGGCGGCTGCATCCTCAACGTGGCCTCCTCGGCGGGTCTTGCGCCGGGCGGCCCCTATATGGCGGCTTATTATGCCACGAAGGCCTATGTGGTCAGCCTGACGCTGGGAATAGCGGAAGAGCTGCGGGCGCACAAAAGCCGGGCCTACGTGGGGGCGTTCTGTCCCGGTCCGATCGATACTCCTTTTTTCGACCGGGCCGGAATCGGAGCCGCCGTTAAAGGGGCGGAGCCGCTGCAGATGGCCCGGGCGGCAATCCGCGGAATGGAGAAGAGGAAAATCCTGATTGTGCCGGGAACGGCGAATCGTCTTGCCTGCCTGGCGGCCCGTCTTCTTCCGACCCGGCCCGTTTTGGCGGTGAATCGCAGGATACAGGAAAAGAAAGGGAGGAAATAATGGAACAGTATTCGCTTTTTGACGACAGGCAGACGGTGAGTCCTCTGGCGGACAGGCTGCGGCCGGAGACCCTGGATGAGTTTGTGGGGCAGAAGCACTTGCTGGGCGAAGGGAAAGTCTTGCGCAGGCTGATCGACGCCGATCAGATTCCCTCGATGATTTTCTGGGGACCTCCGGGGGTGGGAAAGACGACGCTGGCCAGCATTATCGCCGGACGAACCCATGCGGATTTTGTGAATTTCAGCGCGGTAACCAGCGGGATTAAGGAAATCAAAGAGGTGATGAACCAGGCGGAGCAGAGCCGCCGGCTGGGAAGGCGCACCCTGCTGTTCGTCGATGAAATCCACCGGTTTAACAAGGCGCAGCAGGACGCTTTTCTCCCTTTTGTGGAAAGGGGGAGCATCACGCTGATCGGAGCGACCACCGAAAATCCGTCTTTCGAGGTAAACGGCGCTCTGCTGTCCCGGTGCAAGGTTTTTGTGCTCCAGGCCCTGTCGGCGGAGGATTTGACGGAGCTTTTAAAGCGGGCGCTAAAAAGTCCGAAGGGCTTTGGTTATCTGGAAATTTCGATGGAAGAGGAACTTCTGCAGGCCATTGCAGCCTTTGCCAACGGGGACGCCAGAAGGGCGCTCAACATTCTGGAAATGGCCGTGTTGAACGGGGAACTGGATGAAAACGGAAAAACAACGGTGACCCGTGAAATTGTCAGCCAGTGCATCGGGGACCGGACCCTGCTCTACGATAAGAAAGGGGAGGAGCATTATAATCTGATCTCTGCCCTGCATAAATCCATGCGAAACAGCGACCCGGACGCGGCCGTCTACTGGCTGGCCAGAATGCTGGAGGCGGGGGAGGATCCCCTGTATGTGGCCCGGCGTTTGGTGCGCTTTGCCAGCGAGGACATCGGGATGGCGGACAATCGCGCCCTCTTGGTGGCGGTGGCTGCCTATCAGGCCAGCCATTTCAACGGGATGCCGGAATGCAGCGTCAATCTGGCCCAGGCGGTGATCTATCTGTCCATGGCTCCTAAATCAAATTCCGCCTACAGGGCCTACGAGGCGGCCAAGGCCGACGCTCTTCGTCAGCTGGCGGAGCCGGTGCCCCTTCATCTGCGCAATGCGGTCACCGGGCTGATGAAGGATTTACATTACGGGGAAGGCTATCAGTACGCCCATGACCTGGAGGAAAAGATGGCGCATATGGAATGCCTGCCGCCTTCTTTGGCCGGAAAGCGCTATTACCAGCCGGGGAAAGAGGGAGAAGAACAGGAGGCGGCGAAGCGGCTTTCAGAAATTCTGCGGTGGAAGGACGAAGGAGGAAAATGATATGTTTACAAGCTTCCTTGCTTTTTCATGCCGTTCAGATATAATGATATCGTGGAGAAAGGGGTTTTCAACCGCTGTGATCGAAAAAATAAGATAAAGGAGCTTTGTCAAATGGAGCATCGTATATTCAAAATGAAGTTTGCGGAACTTTATCCGCTCTACGTGCAAAAAGCTGAGAAAAAAGGGCGCAGGCAGGAAGAGGTCGATGAGGTTATCTGCTGGCTGACCGGATATGACGCGAAAGGCTTGGAAAGGCAGCGTGAGACCGGAGCGGATCTGGAGACCTTTTTTGAAGAGGCTCCCCAGCTCAATCCGAAGATGGAAGAGGTGCGCGGCGTTATCTGCGGCGTACGGGTGGAGAATATTGAGGATCCGCTGATGCGGAAAATTCGCTGCTTGGACAAGCTGATCGATGAATTGGCAAAGGGAAAGACAATGGAAAAGATCCAGAGGAGAGGGTGAAGGAGGAGAAAATGAGGCGAAGAGCGCGACAAAGAATGGGGCAAAGAATGAGACAAAGAGCGCTGCTGGCTGCAATGATAGGGAGCTGTATTCTGGCCGCGGCTGGGTGCACAAGAAATGACGTTCTTTTGCAGACGGAGCCGGCCGCACAGGTTCCCACGACGCAGACCGGCGGGGTGCTGGAGACCGCCGAGACGCAGCCTGCCGCATCACAGCCCTCTGCATCACAGCCCTCTGGCAGCGGCAGCCAGCAGGCTGGGGAGGCGGACGCCGATTCCGCCCTGGCCCTGGCCCTCCAAAACGCCGGCGTGCCGGAGACGGATATCTATAACGTAAAAGTGGAAGGCGACAGGGAGAATGCTATCCCCATCTGGCAGGTGGAGTTTGAAACGGATTACGGCGACTATGATTTTGAGATCGCCAGAGAGGACGGCTCCATTGTAGGAGCAGATTACGAAGTGGATGAAGAATGGCTGGATGCGCTGGGCGGCAGTCCGGTTGACCTGGAGGGAGCGAAGGCCATTGTGCAGGGCAAGGTGCCCGGCTCGTCGGCCGAAGACGTCCAAATCTGGGAAGAAGGCGGAGACGGCCGAGGCCGCTATGAGGGGGAACTTTATTTTAACGGCATCCAATATGAGTTTGAGATAGATCCGGCGACGGGCATTATTTTTGATTGGAACGCAGATCTGCGCGAATGAGGACAGGGGAGAATACGGACAATGAATTTGATCAATATAGAAAATTTAACCAAGGCCTATGCGGAGCGTAAGCTTTTCGATCAGGCGTCTTTTTCCGTACAGGAAGGGGAGAAGATCGGCGTCGTCGGCATCAACGGGACGGGCAAATCCACGTTTCTCAAAATTTTGGCGGGAAAGGAGGAGGCGGACGAGGGAACGGTCACAATGGCAAACGGCCTGGTTCTGCGTTATCTGCCGCAGCAGCCGGTCTTTAACGGAGCCAAAACGGCTCTGGACTGTGTGCTGGAGGGAAACCGGACGGAGGAAAACCAGTGGACTATCGAGAGCGACGCCAGGGCGATGATGAATCGCCTGGGGATCCCGAACGGGGTGCAGCCTGCCGGGGAACTTTCCGGCGGCCAGAGAAAGCGCCTGGCCCTGATTTCCGTCCTCCTGGCCCCGGCGGACGTCCTTCTTTTGGACGAGCCGACCAACCATCTGGACAACGATATGGCGGACTGGCTGGAGGACTACCTGAAAAAGCGCAAAGGCGCCCTGGTCATGGTGACCCACGACCGGTATTTTTTGGACAGCGTCTGCAACCGGATCGTTGAAATCGATAAAGGAAACATTTACAGCTACCAGACCAATTATTCCGGCTTTCTGGAGA
>CALWRE010000216.1 GCA_944383835.1 uncultured Lachnospiraceae bacterium
GTGAATCATCCCGGAGCCCTTGGCAATCCCGCCGATGGTGCCGGTTTTCCCGTCCACGGTAAAGGTGCAGGCGGCCTCCTTCTTGATGGTATCCGTAGTCATAATCGCCTCAGCCGCAGCCTCGCTCCCCGCCGGGCCCTCTTTCAGGCCTGCGGCCAGTTCCCCGATTCCTTTCTTCATTGGGGCGAGGCTTAGGGGCTGTCCGATCACGCCGGTGGAAGCAACAATCACGTCCTGCGCCGGAATATGCAGCTCCCGCTCCACCAGCCGGCTCATCCCTTCGGCGATCTCCGCCCCGTCCGCGTTGCAGGTATTAGCGTTTCCGCTGTTGCAGATCACCGCCTGGGCGTAGCCGTCGGCTATGTGCTCCTTTGTCACCCGGATCGGGGCCCCCTTTACCAGATTGGTCGTATAGACCGCGGCCGCAGCCGCCCGGCTCTCGCTGACGATCAGGGCCAGGTCTTTTTTGTCTCGGTTCTTGCGTATGCCGCAGTGAATCCCGTTTGCCTTAAATCCTTTGGCGGCGCAGACGCCGCCCTCCGTTTTTTGTATCATCTTTTCACATCTCCAAACCTGTAGTCTCATCGATTCCCAGCATCAAATTCATACACTGGATCGCCGCTCCGGAGGCCCCTTTGCCCAGATTGTCAAAGCGGGCCGTAAGCAGCAGCCTGTCCGCACTTCCGGAAACAAAAATCTCCATCGTATCCTTGCCGGAGAGGGCGTTTGCCGCAAGGTAGGCGGGCGTTTCCTCCCGTACCCGGATCAAAGGCTGCCCCCGATAATATTCCTGGAAATATTCCGTCAGCGAAGCCACGGTCTGCGGCTCCTTTAACAGATGCCCATACAGGGGAACCGACACGGCCATCCCGCTGTAGTAGTCCGCCACAATCGGGGAAAAGAGGGGCGGAAAGGCCAGCCCCGGCGCCGCCTGCATTTCCTTTAAATGCTTGTGCTGCTGGCCCATCCCGTACTGCCTGGGGCTGTCGTACTCCGCCGTCCGCCCCGGCTCCTCGTACTCTGCAATCATCTTTTTGCCCCCGCCGCTGTAACCGGTGACGGAAAAGCAGGACAAGGGATAATCCGGGGCAAGAATCCCCCCGGCGATCAGCGGATAGACCAGGGCCTGAAACCCGCTGGCATGGCAGCCGGGCACGGCCACCTGCTTCGCCTCTTTGATTTCCCTCCTGTGCCGGGCGGAAAGCTCCGGGAACCCATAGGCCCAGCCCTCTGCCGTCCGGTGAGCCGTGGAGGTATCCAGAACCCTGGCCTTCATCCCCTCCAGCATTTCCGCCGCCCGGACTGCCGCCGCATCCGGCAGGCATAAGAAGACAATATCGGCCTCCTCCATCCGCCTGGCCCGCTCCGTCTCGTCTTTGCGAAGCTCCTCCGGTATATCAAGGAGGGATAAATCCTCCCTTCCTTCCAGCCGCTCCCGAATCCGCAGCCCCGTAGTGCCGGAGCTCCCGTCTATGTATATCTTTACCATTCTGTCTCTCCCCTCATGCATCCAGTGCGGACCGTCCTCCGTGTGCGAAAGACGATCCGCGGCTGATCTGCTTCCTGATTTTAATAATTATACATCTATTTTGCATATAGTCAAGGTTTTTGTGTATTTTTATTCATTTATTCTTCTGCCGCTTCTTCTCCTGTCCATCCCTTCTCTCCGTCCGCCGGACCTTTCCTCTTGTCTTTCCCTCCGCCTCCCCGTACCGGTGCGGACGGCTTTCCTGCCCTCCCTGCATATTCTGCCGGCAGTTCAGGCAGTCGTCGTCTATCTCATATACAGCGTTTCCGTCAATAACCAATTTATGTCGCATGGCCTCTCCTGCATTCTCCTATCTTTTCCGGGGAAGACACGGCCCCGCCGTTTCCTCCTCCTATCTTACTATATGACGGCCGGGGCAAAAAGTCCTGCCCTCCCCCGGGCATCTCCCTCACATAGAAAGGACGGCTGCCGCATAGATTAAAACAAAGCGTCAAAAGAGATGACTCCATGAAACCCACCCTGCGGATGACGGAATTCGACGAACTGATCGGCAGCAGCAGCCTTCAGATGATGAAGGCCTTTTTGCCGTTTCTGGAACCGTCCATGCAGCAGTGGGCGGCCGTCTATATCCAGATGCAGGAGCTGCAAAACGCCATCGCCCTGTTTCAGACGCCGGAGAATCCCCCGCCCTGGCCCAGGCGGCCCCCTCCCCCGCCAGAGGAGCTGATCGAGACGCTGCGGCCCTACGCGGGGCCGGGGGAGGCGGCCATGCTGGACCAGATGAAAAGCTCCCTGGAGGCCATGAAGCTGTACCAGAAGATTTCCGAGCTGCAGCGCAGGGCCAAAGGGCCGCTTTCCCCGATGGATCTGGCCAAGGAAATGCTGCCCCCGGAACAGGCGACCCTTTTCGAGACCTACAGCTCCATGTTCCAGAACATGGATTTAGGTCTCTGACTCTTTCCGACGCCTGTAAAACGCCCACAGAAAGGAGATACCCTATGGCAGAAAACAGCAGACTGGAAAACGATCCGGCTTTTTCCGGAATCAGCCCCGTAAAGCTCTTATTTCTGGAAAAGATCCTGGATGAAATGAAAAAGCAGAACAAGGATACCCTGATGCCCTTTTTCCTGGCCGTGAACGCCAAGGCCGCGCAGGCCGGCATCCGCTTTACCGATCAGGAGACCGAGCTTATTTTCTCCCAGATGGAAAGCCGGCTCTCCCCGGAGGAGAAGAAGCAGTTCTCCCTGATCCGGGATATGATGAAGAAAAAAAGCTAAGGGAAACGCCGCCTTTTTTCGCTCCGGATATCTCCGGGCCAAGAAGCGGCGTTTCTTATGGCGTGCCTGCGGGACAGACCCGGCAGGCAGCCGCCGTGCGGGCACGGGCGGACGCTAGCCGATAATCCCCATATGTTCCAATAAAATTTTAAGCCCGATCAGAATCAGGATGACGCCGCCCAGAATCTCCGCCTTCGCCTTGTACCTTGCGCCGAAGATATTGCCGATCTTGACGCCGACGGAGGAGAGGAGGAAGGTGACGATGCCGATAAAGCTGACCGCAGGGACGATGCTTACCCGCAGGAAAGCGAAGGTCACGCCCACGGCCAGGGCGTCGATGCTGGTGGCCACCGCCAGCGGCAGCATGGATTTCGGAGACAGGGAGCCGTCCAGGCTCTCCTCCTCTTCCTTGCTGCATGCCTCCCGGATCATATTGACGCCGATCACCGCCAGCAGCACAAAGGCGATCCAGTGATCCACATTGGTAATCAGATCCCGGAAGCTGACGCCCAGGTAGTAGCCTAAAAGGGGCATCAGCGCCTGGAAGCCGCCGAAGTAAAGGCCCACGGCCAGCGAATAATGAAGCCCTGCCTTTCTTACGGACAGGCCCTTACATACGGCCACCGCAAAGGCATCCATGGACAAGGCCACGGCAATCATAAACAGTTCCCCTAGATTCATCGATCGTTTCTCCTCTTCGTTCGTTTATTCTGTCCCATATACAAATTCCTCATATTCCTCCATCGTAAGAGGGCGGAAAAAAAGATAGCCCTGTCCCTCCCCGCAGCCGGCCTCCCGCAGGATATCGCACTGCTTCTGCGTCTCGATTCCCTCGCAGATCACATGATAGCCCAGGCCCCGGAGCATGCCGATCAGCTGCCGGAGGAAGAAAATCCCTCTTTCATCCTCCGTACAGCGGTGAATAAACATCTGATCCAGCTTCACCGTATCCACCGGGATATCGACGACGGAATTGAGGACGGAATAGCCCGCCCCGTAATCGTCCATGGCCGTGCGGATTCCGGCGTCCCGCAGCTCCTGGGAAAAACGTCTGGCGTTTTCGTACTCCTCCGCCGTCGCCGTCTGTGTCAGCTCGATTTCCGTATATGCCGGCTCGATCTGATACTTATGCAGGATATCCAGATATTTCTGCACCGCCCCCGGATTGAAGGCGTGACGGATGGAGGCGTTCACCGATATCGGCAGCTGCCTGCGTCCCAGGCTGCGGTTTTTGGCCAGGAACTGCGCCACGCACTCAAACACATAGAAATCCAGCTCTTCAATCAGCCCGTTTGCCTCGCATAGGGGGATAAAGGAAGGCGGGGTAAGCAGTTTGCCCTCCTTCGTTTTCCACCGCACCAGGGCCTCCGCTCCCCGCACCGTTCCGTCCGCCAGAGATACCTTTGGCTGCAGATAAACCAAAAGCCTCTGCTCCTGCATTGCCTCGCCGATCCCGTTTATGATCTCGCTTTCCAGCCTTCTCCTCAGCCGAAGGCTTTCGTCATATACCTTTACCGTGGAAGGCGCATCCCTGCTTATCTGCCTGCGGGCATAGTTGGCCGCGTCGATGGCGAAGGAGGCCCCGGTGCAGCCCGGCTCAATCACATAGACGCCGGTGCGCAGCCTTATCTTCGCTCCCTGGAACCGTTCCTCCTGCTGCCGTTCAAACTCCTTATTCCACGCATCGATCTGCGCCGCCGCATCGCCCCCTTTGCCGCCGGGGTAAAGCATCAAAAACTGGTCGGAAATAACCCGGCAGAAAAAGACCTCTTCCAGCTTTTCCACCTTCTCGCTGTAAAAGCTGCCGTATTCCTTCAGCAGCTGATCCCCCGCGCTGTAGCCGTATTTCTGGTTGAAATACTTGAAATCCGCGAAATCACTGTACAGCATCAGATCGGAATTGGCATAGTTCCCCAGGATCCGGCGCTCCGCCTCCTGGTGGAAGCGGGTGAAGGAGAGAAGGCCGGTCAGGCTGTCGTACTCCATCCAAACCGGCTTGTTTGGATTGTCCGGGTTTACCGCCTGGCTGCGGGCCAGATGGGCCGATATGATCTTGGTCACTTCGCTCAGTTCCTTCCGGTTCTGCTTGGACCAGTATCTCTTCTCCTGGCACACCACGTAGGATATGGCCCCGGTATACTTCCCCTCGCAGTACATGGCCGCATAGAGGACCGTCTTGGCCCCTCCCTGCATCAGGAGGGCCGCCCCCTGCGGGGTATACATTCCCATGTTGTCATACTGCAGGACCGTCGTCAGGTTTTCGTCGTAGCTCTGAAAAAGGGTCAGAAAATCCTCCTTGGTAAAGCTCCCCGGCTCCTGCAAGACCTCCGGGGTGGACTCCGAAACCCACTGATACTGCCGTCCCGCGT
>CALWRE010000217.1 GCA_944383835.1 uncultured Lachnospiraceae bacterium
TGACAGACAGTATCACCGACGGCTGCCTGAAGGCGGCGCGGGACGGGATACTGACCGATGTGGGCCTGATGACCAACAACTATAAATATGCGAAGCGGGCGGTGGAAGAGATGAAAAAATATCCGCATGTATCCATGGGGCAGGATCTGAACCTGGTCAGCGGCCTGCCGGCTTCGGAACCGGCGGATATCCCTTCCCTGGTGGATGGGAATGGGATTTTTATCTCGTCTACACAGAGAAAGAAACGAAATCTGTTTAATATTCCTTATGATGAAATTTACCGGGAGATGAAGCGGCAGATCGAGCGTTTTATCGGGCTGGCAGGCCATAAGCCCAGCTATCTGACCGGCCATTCCCTGGCAACGCCGGAGGTAAACCAGGCGATGGCGGATCTGGCCGCAGAATACGGCATCCTGCTGGACTGCTTTTCCCAGCCAGACCTTCCCACCGGCGAAAGATGGTATTATAAGAATATGAAGGTGGATCCAAATGACCGCAAGCCAGCCTACAGCCTGGAGGCCCAGGGGGCTACGGATGTGACGGGGCATATTGTGAGCGGCGGCCTGAAATTCGATTTGGAGAACAGTCGTTTCGGCCTTTTAGCTACCCACTGTGGGTACTGCGACGGTGAACTGATGCATATGTCCACCTTTTCCGTTATCCGGGGACGGGAGGTGGAGGCTCTCTGCTCTCCTGCTGTGAAGCAGTGGGTCAAGGACAATGGGATCCAGCTGATCAATTTTGACCAGTATCTGGCGGAAAGAAGCTGACGGGATGTGTGCTCAGAAGAAGACAGGAGGTCTTACGGGGATTCTTGTCCGTGACCGAAACTTTTACCGGACGTTAATCAGCCTGGCACTCCCGGTGGTGTTGCAGAACATGATTACAATCGGCGTCAATATTATGGATACGGTGATGCTGGGAAGTTATGGAGAAGTGCAGCTGTCCGGATCATCCCTCGCCAATGACTTTATCAATCTGTTTCAGATTCTGTGCATGGGCGTAGGCGGGGGAGCCGCTGTTTTAAGCGCTCAGTTTTACGGACGAGGCGACTATGGGAATGTGAAAAAGACGGTGTCCCTGATGCTCCGGCTGATTCTCAGTGCGGCTGCCCTGTGCATGGTTCTGGTAGCGGCCATTCCAGAGGTAATCATGGGGATTTACACGCCAGATACAGCGGTAATCGAAAAGGGAGCCATTTACCTGCGTTACAGCATCCCGACATTTTTTCTGATGGCAGTTACAATGACGCTGACCTTGGTACTCCGTTCCGTTCGGGATGTAAAGATCGCTTTGATTGCTTCCATCGGCAGTTTCTTCGTCAATATCTTTTTTAATTGGGTCTTTATCTTTGGCCATCTGGGAGCGCCGGAGATGCAGATCGCTGGTGCGGCTGTGGGAACGGTGATTGCCCGTGTTTTCGAGACGGCCCTGGTGGGGGGATATTTCTTCCTGCGGGAGAAGACCATCCGTTTTCGCTTCAAGGATTTGTTTGTATCGGCGGGAGAATTGCTGCCTACCTATTTAAAATACAGCGTGCCGGTAATCTGCTCCGATTTCCTTCTGGGGATTGGAAACAGCATGGTTTCTGTTATAATAGGCCATATCGGAACTTCCTTTGTGGCGGCTAACTCCATTGTCGGCATGATCCAGCGTCTCTGCACCGTAATGACCCAGGGAGTGGGCCAGGCGGCCCAGGTACTCACTGGCAACTCCGTAGGCAGCGGGAAGAAGGAAAAGGCGTACCGGGAAGGCTTTACGATGATTGTCGTCAGCACAGGCCTGGGACTGCTCACCAGCGGCATCCTGCTTTTGGTAGGTCCGCTGACGATTAACGCCTACAATATTACGGCGGAGACGAGGGAAATCGCCATGGAGCTTCTGTACGCCATCAGCATCATCGTTGTATTCCAGGTTCTTCAGTCCGTACTTACTAAAGGAATTCTGCGGGGAGGCGGGGATACCCGCTTCTGTATGACGATCGACGCCACTTTCCTGTGGCTGGTGTCCATTCCGTTAGGCTGGCTTACCGGCGTCGTTCTGGGCATACCGGCTTTCTTCGTGTATATCTGCCTGAAGTTGGATTGGATTATTAAGGTAATTGTCTGCCTGTTCCGGTTCCGAAGCAAAAAATGGATACGCATAGTATGAACTGAAAAAAGACAGGTTTCCGGCTGCTTGAAAACCGGAAATCTGTCTTTTGGTAACTAAAATACGTAAAGCCGGATAAGTACTGCCTGGGATTATTCCTCGCCGAAGCCGCTGTCGATCAGAGCGACCAGCTCGTCCACGGCCTTAACCTCGTCCTCGCCCTCAGCCGTCAGGGATACCTCGGTGCCTTTGCTCAGAGCCAGGGTCAGGAGCATCAGAATGGACTTAGCGTCAGCGGACTTGCCAGTCTTCAGATTCTTGATCGTGATCTTGGAGCTGTAGCCCTTGGTGGCAGCTACAAACACGGAAGCGGGACGGGCATGCAGGCCAGTCTTATTAACGATGGTGGTTGTTTTCTCGTACATAGAAGTTACCTTGCCTTTCTTTCAACGATATGCAGCCGAAAAAGCTTGCTGTTATCAGTTTAGCATATTATGCTGGTCCATTCAAGTGTCAGCGATAAAGAAAAATAATCTTTTTTTATACACTTTACTTTTGCAGGACGAGATAGTAGAATATTAAAGAGATAAGAAGAAAGGCGAAAGAGCAAAAGAGATGGATATCCGACTGATTGCAAGTGATATGGACGGCACGCTGCTGGATGACGAGAAGAACATAAGCGAACGAAACCTGAGAGCCCTTACGCGGGCCAGCGAGAAGGGAATCCTTGTTGTCCCGGCCACCGGGCGGATGCTTGATATGCTGCCGGAGGCGGTCGTCTCTTTGCCCTTTGTGCGGTATGCGATTGTTTCCAACGGAAGCCTGGTAAAGGAGATCCGGACCGGCGAGACGATCTTTCGGGCGGAGATTCCCTGCGAGGAGGCCGTGCGCATCTGCCGGCAGCTAAAAAGCTACGGCACGATGTTTGACGGCTGCATAGAGGGACAGGCCTACATGGAGAAGGGCTACATGGATCGGCTGGGCGAATATCTGATCGGCCCCCGCCGCTTCGTAGACCCCTGGAAGGCCCTCCGAAAGAGCGTCGACGATCTGCCTGCGTTTATTCAGGAAAAGGGGCGCGACGTGCAGAAGCTGCAGATCATGTTTAAGGATATGGAGCTCCGGAAACGGGCGATGCGCGAGCTGCAGGAGAATTTTCCTGACATCATGGTGACCAGCTCCGTCCCCCATAATCTGGAGATCAATGCCGGCGAGGCCAACAAGGGAAATGCCCTGCGCGAGCTGTGCAGCTTCTTAGGCATACCGATGGAGCAGACCCTGGCCTTCGGAGACGGCAGCAACGACGTGACGATGCTGTCGATGGCAGGCGTCGGCGTGGCGATGGGAAATGCCTGCCCGGAGGCAAAGGCGGCGGCAGACTATGTTACCGGCGTCAATAAGGAGAGCGGGCTCGCTTCTTTTCTCGAGAAGTACGTATTGTAAGGCTGGTGCTCTTATAATAGAAGAAAGAACAACGATTAGTGGAGGGTATTGATGATGAAGACGATCAAGGTAAAACGTACCGCATCGAAGGGTATTGTCATGGGTAAGGCTTACGTAGTGACACGCCCGGATCTGTCGGCGGACCGTTCGGCGATTTCGGACGGCGCTGTGGAGGCGGAGGTTTCCCGCTATGAGGCCGCCATTGAGGCGGCAAAGGGCGATTTAGCGGATCTGGCTAAAGATAACGCTATTTTCGGCGCCCATCTGGAGCTGGTGCAGGATCCTACGCTTTACGACGGCGTCCTTGAGAAGATTCGGGATGAGAAGAAGAATGCCGAGCTTGCCCTGGAGGAAACCGTAGATATGTTCGCCTCGATTTTTGACGGGATGGATGACGAGTATATGCGGGAGCGCGGGGCCGACATGCGGGATGTGGGCAAGCGCCTGATGTGCAAGCTGAAGGGTGTGGAGGACAATGCCCTCGGAAACATCCATGAGAAGGTGATCGTGGTAGCGAGAGATCTGGCCCCTTCCGATACGGCCGTTATGAACCTGGACTATGTTCTGGGCTTTATCACCCAGGAGGGCGGCGTGACCAGCCATGTTTCCATTATGGCCCGCAACCTGGGGCTGCCCGCCCTGGTCGGCGTGGAAGGAATTCTGGACGAGGTTTCCTCCGGCGATCCGATTGCGATGGATGCGAAGAGCGGCGTGATCATTGTCGATCCGGACGACGCGACCAAGGAGGAATACGCGGCCAAGATGGAGGCCTTTATCCAGAGAGAAAAAGAGCTGGCTGAAATCAGCCTGCTGCCGGCGGAGACGAAGGACGGCAAGACGGTGGAGCTGTGCGCCAATGTGGGCAATATCGAGGATATCAAGAATGCCCTGACGCACCATATCGACGGCGTCGGCCTGTTCCGCACGGAATTCTTATATATGGAAAACGACCATTTCCCCACCGAGGAGGAGCAGTTCGCCGTTTACAAGGAAGCGGCGGAGCTTTTGGAGGGCAGGGAAATCATTATCCGTACCTTGGATATCGGAGGCGATAAGGAGCTGTCCTATTTTGACTTTGGCGAGGAGGACAATCCCTTCCTGGGATACCGCGCCATCCGTATCTGCCTGGACAGGGAGGACGTCTTTAAGACGCAGCTGCGGGCCCTTTTGCGTGCCGGCGCTTATGGCAATATCCGCATCATGTACCCGATGATCATCTCCCTGGAGGAGCTTGACCGGGCCAATGAACTTCTGGAGATCTGCAAGAGCGAGCTTCGCGCCGAGGGCAAGGCCTTCAATGAGAATATCGTAGTGGGCATGATGATTGAGACGCCGGCCAGCGTGATCCTGGCGGAGGAGTTTGCAAAGAAGGTAGGCTTCTTCAGCATCGGCACCAACGACCTGACCCAGTATACCCTGGCGGTGGACCGCGGAAATAAGAAGATTTCCAGCATGTACACCCCCTTCCATCCGGCGGTGCTCCGCAATATCAAGAGGACGATTGACGCCGGCCATGCGGCTGGGATCAAGGTGGGTATGTGCGGCGAGTTTGCCAGCGATCCACGCGCCCTGAAGGTGCTGCTGGGCTTTGGCCTGGATGAGTTCAGCATGTCGGCCGCCGCGGTTTCCGAGGTGAAGGCGGAGCTGAGAAGCTCTTCTTACGCGGAGGCGAAGGAGCTGGCGGACAAGGTGGCGGAATGCGCCTATATCCGTGATATCGAGGCCCTTTTAAACTGATTTAACAGCATATCAAATGGGACCGCTGCGAAGGATGACTCCTCCGGCGGTCCCTTTTTATTTGCAAAATGTGGATGAATAACGCCTCGCATTCCGGCAAGACTAATAGCGAGGTGATAATCGTGAAGAAGAACCAATTTAACAAGATGCTGCAAAATAAAACGGTTCTTGCGGCATTGCTTATTGTATTGATGGCGGGAACGGCGATTGCCGGTATTGTGGCGGTAAGGCACAGCGAGGAGGAAGGCGGCGGGGATGATTTGTCCGGATATGCGTTCGAGACCCAGGAGGATTCCGGACAGGAGCAGCTGGCGTCGCAGCCGGAGACGGAAAAAGAGACGGAAGGCGGCGATCCGGAACCTGCCCAGGAGACGGAAAAGGAAAAAACAGAAAGGCCGGTGCAGTCCGATGATGTGGACGCAGTGCTGGAAGCGGACGGCGATGAGGAGGACGCAAGAGAGGGACTGCCGGCGGGCGCGGAGGCTGCGGACGACGGCGGTGAAGAAGAGGATGCCGAAACCCTGGTGGACGATGGGGATGCGGTGGTGTATGAGCCGGAGACAGAGGCCGGTGAGCAGGAGGTCAATGCGGAGGGCACAGCCCTGAACTTCCAGGCGGGGAGCACGATCACCTGGCCGGTGGAAGGGAATGTGATCCTGGATTACAGCATGGACAGTACCATCTATTTTCCGACTCTCAAACAGTACAAATGCAATCCGGGCATCCTGATTCAGAGCGAGGTGGGAACGCCGGTGGAGGCCGCGGCCAGAGGAATGGTGACGGCCATTGGCTCCAACGAGGAGCTGGGGAATTTCGTCCAGATGGATTTGGGCGGCGATTATTCCGTCGTCTATGGGCAGCTGAAGGACGTGGCAGTTTCCCTGAACCAGGTGGTGGAGACGGGGGATGTGCTGGGATACGTGGCGGATCCGACCAAGTATTACGTTGTGGAAGGGCCGAATATGTATCTGGAGCTGCGCTATCAGGGCAATCCGGTGGATCCCTTGGATTATATACGCTGAATTCATATAGGTCCGCCATGGGAGGATATCCGTTCGCTGCAAGGAAGGGTATCCTCTTTTTTTGCATGGACGGACGTTTGCCGGGGAGCGGATACCTACAGGAAATTGTAAGAAATGTACTGGGAAATTTGTCGATATTTCTGGTATAATCTCAATAGACTTACATAGCGGAGGAAATTATGGGGAGCAGGGAACTGAAGAAAAATGTGGAGAGGGCGCGCCGCAGGGCCTATTATGAGAGTTTGTCGCCGGAGGAAAAGAAGGCTTACCGCGCCCGGATCATCCGGCAGAAGAAACTGAAGAAATTAAAGAAGCTGGCGTTTAGCGCAGCGGCTCTCCTTCTGATGCTTATCGTAGGCATCGCCGGGGTCTTGATAAAACGAGGGGACGGCGAGGAGGTCTATGCATCCCAGGAGGACAGCCGGGATGATGCGATGGGCGAGGCGGGGACGGAGGCGGCGGCTTCGGTTTCCGCGCCGGCCTGGGTGGTGGAGAACCTGATACGGGTAAACCAGTATTCCCGGCCGGGGACGCCGCTTGAAAAGGTGAACGGGATCGTGGTCCATTACACAGGAAATCCGGGGACGACAGCGGAGCAGAACCGCAGCTATTTTGACAGCCTTGCGGATACGGGGGAGACCAGCGCCAGCAGCCATTTTGTCATCGGGATCGACGGAACGGTCATCCAGTGCGTGCCCTTGGATGAGATTGCCTATGCCTCCAATGACAGAAATGGGGATACCATATCCATCGAATGCTGCCATCCTGACGCCACGGGGGAGTTCAGCGAGGAAACCTATGATGCCCTGGTCCGCCTGGTTAAGTGGCTGGAGGAAACCTATAATCTGGGCCCGCAGAATGTGATCCGCCATTACGATGTGACGGGGAAAGAATGCCCCCTGTATTATGTGGATCATCCGGACGCCTGGGAGCAATTTCTAAAAGATATCGAATTATAAGAGCCGTTTCTGAAAATTGCCCCGGTTATCCGGGGCAATTTATGTGACAATTCTAAAACAATACGACAAAAAGAAGAGTATATTTTGCAAAATATACGATTTAAAAAATTGTTTCTGCGAATCAAAACAATAATAAAAGAATACCGGGCAAATAATACAGAATAAAATATTTTACCCCGCGAAACGACTATTTATTTAAAAGAAAAACAATAGAAATCAGAAAAAAGCTTGACAAACCTGCGAAGATATGGCATGATATAGACACAAGGAAAACAAAAGGAACCGCCCAACAGGAGATACCCAAAGAAGATGGATATATGTTGGGAGGATCAAAAAGGAAAGAGGTGAGTCCCATGTACTAAGCAGCAAACATAGAAGGACAGAAATGTTTCAATCTATGAAAAGTGGGCGCGGTGATGTGGAGAAGAGGAAGTTCCCATGAATGGATGCGGAACCATCATCGCAGTAAATTTAAAAGGAAAAGAGACTATTATTGGAAGATTTCATGATTAATCCGTAGGAACGGCACTGGCTGTATTACCGATAACACATCGTTGGATGCAAGGAGGCATCAAAGAAAGCCATGATGCCCGGTCAGAAGATACGGAAACGAGATTGTCTGAAAGTGTAAACTGCATAGATGGCTGATGCGTCAGGCATGAGATGCAGTAGCAGATATAGAGATACCTGCAGCATATAATAATAGTTTAACTGAATATAGAAAAACAATGAAGCAGCGTCTGTTGAAGAATCAGCAGGCGCTGTTTTTGTAATGTTTTTCTGAAAAAAAGCTGGCACTGAAAGGAAAAACCGGCATATTTTTGGCGCAATACCGGCGGGAAAAGACTTGACCTAAAAGTGGGAAGGTGCTATAACTCTACAATAGATACCAACAAAAATCATAAAAGCCCTGTTGTTGTGTTGCAGCCCTCAGGCCAGAAAGTAAAGGAGAAAAAGGAGATTTACCATGTGGGGAATTGTTATCGGCGCGGTGTCTGGAAGTATTCAATTATATTTGCTTTCGCTGGCGGTTGGCTCTCTGGGAACCTCTAAAATCAAAACCTGGCCTTTGGTGGTGCAGTTTTTTTGTCCTGTCGCCGGGCTTGGAATATGTGCATTTGCGGTGCGCAGCCAGTTAATCCACTGTGCTGTCGCCATGATTGCCGTATTGATTGGCGGCGCGGTAATTAATTTCATTATGAAACGCAAGAGAAAGGAGGATTGAATGCGTTGGACTTGCTGTTAAAATATGGCCTGCTGGTGCTGGGTCTTGCGCTGACCATCGTTGGTTTCTTCTGGCGCAGATCGGTAACACAGAAACCGGCGGATGATGCGAAGGCTCTGAAAAAGCAGAAGACCTGGTCGACGATCGTACTGATTGTAGGCCTGTGGTGTCTGACGGAGCAGCTTCTGCAGCTTTTGTTTGGTACAAAGGAGTCGGAAGAGTTTGCGGTCAGCATCTGGGCGCCGCGTATGGAGATCGGCGGCATCACGATCAGCTCTACCGTGGTGGTCACCTGGGTGGTGATGGCGATACTGATTGTACTTGCCCTTCTTCTGCGGATTTTTGTCATTCCCAAAATGACGGACAAGCCGCATGGGATTCAGACGGTATTGGAGCTGGGCGTAGAATATGCCTGTAAATACACCAAATCCAAGGTAGGAGATCTGGGTGCGGGCCTTCCGGCCTACATTGGTACAATCGCTTTGTTTATGGTCGGCTGTGCAGCCGTGGAGCTGATGGGGGTGCGTGCCCCTACATCCGACATCACGATGACCTTTGCCATGGCCCTGATCACCTTTATCCTGATCAACTATTACGGAATCAAGAAGAAAGGCGTGGGCGGCAGGATCAAGACCCTGGCTGAGCCTACACCGGTCGTATTCCCGATCGAAGTGGTTTCGCAGATTGCGGTGCCGGTTTCCCTGGCCTGCCGTCTGTTCGGTAATATGCTGGGCGGCATGATCGTTATGGATCTGCTGTATTCGGCCATGGGCAATGCCGCGATTGGCGTTCCCAGCTTGGCGGGACTTTATTTCAATGTATTTCACCCGCTGATTCAGGTTTATATCTTTATTACACTGACCCTTACCTATATCGGAGAGGCGACGGAGTAACCCCGCCTTTCGCAAAGATCAAATGAAATAAATTCGGAGGAAAGAATCACTATGAATACTGGAATCATTGCAATCGCTGTCGCTCTGGCTCTGTTGCCCTGCGCCCTCGCCGGAATGGCTATGGGCCTTGCCACCGGAAAGGCTGTTGACGCTACGGCCCGTCAGCCCGAAGCTTCCGGCAAGATCAGTTCTACCTTGCTGTTAGGACTGGCTCTGACCGAGTCCTGCGCTATTTATGGTTTCGTTACAGCCCTGATTATTGCATTCACATTAGCATAAGGAGCGAGAGCTATGGAATTGTATCCTATTGATATTGCCATCCATTTGGTAAATATCGTCATTCTCTATATTATTCTGCGCGTCCTGCTCTGGAACCCGGTCCGGAAATTCATGGCCGCCAGAGAGGATCGCGTACAGGCACAGATGGATGAGGCGGCCCGTCTGCAGGCCGAGGCACAGAAGGCCAAGGAGGAGTATGAGCATCAGCTGTCCGAGGCCAAGGAGGCCTGCGAGCAGCTGATGGCCGACGGAAGAAAGCAGGCCATGGCCTCCAGCCAGAAATATATCGACGGCGCCAAGGAAGAGGCCAAGCAGATCGTGGCCCAGGCCCGCACCATGGCGAAGGAAGAAAAGATGCGTGCTCTGGAGGATGCCAAGTGCGAGCTGTCCGAAATGGCTGTGGAGATGGCCAGACGGGTCATGCAGTATGACAAAGAGACCCGTGACCGCATCGCCGCGGGCAAAGTGGAGAAAAACGGCGTGCGAGGGGGTACGCTGAAGACGGCCGAGGCCTGCAGCGCGGAGGAAATCGCCAAGATTACGGCGCAGTTAGAGAACCTGCTGGGCTGCAGCCTGAAACTGGAAACCGCAGTGGATCCGAAGCTGGTGGGCGGTTATGCCGCCTACGTGGATGGCAGAGTGTATGATTTCAGCTATGCCGCCCAGCTGGATGCCATGAAGCAGAGACTGGCCTGACGGAGGCTTGATTATGACACTTAACTTTGATCAGGGCTCCATGGGAGCCTTTTTGAAAGAAAAACTCGGCAGCTTTGAACCGGAAATGGTCAGCTATGAGTATGGTACGGTGGAGAGCTGTGCAGATGATATCGTCTATGTGTCCGGCCTTACCCGTGCCAAGTACGGCGAGCTGCTGGAATTTGAAAACGATGTATACGGCATCGCCCTGGATATGAGCCTGAACGGAGTCAGTGCGGCCCTGTTAGGCCGGGGGTCCAGCGTACTTCCGGGCAGCATCGCACGGGGAACCGGCCGGGTAGCCGACGTCTGCGTGGGCCGGGAGCTGCTGGGAAGGATCATCGATCCCATCGGCCGCCCTCTGGACGGCATGGAACTAGATATCCGCGAATACCGGGCTGTGGAGTCTCCCGCCCCGTCCATTATGGACCGTGCGCCGGTGGACACCCCTCTGGAGACCGGTGTCCTGGCTGTGGACAGCATGATTCCCATCGGCCGCGGTCAGCGTGAGCTGATCATCGGCGACCGGCAGACCGGCAAGACATCCATCGCCCTGTCGGCTATGATTAACCAGAAGGATTCCGGCGTCATCTGCGTGTACTGCGCCATCGGCCAGAAGGCCAGCAGCGTGGCCAACCTGGTGCGGGAGCTGGAGGAGAGCGGAACCATGAAGCACAGCGTCGTCGTGGCCTCCACCGCGGCGGACAGTGCAGCCATGCAGTATCTGGCCCCTTACGCCGCCTGCGCTGTGGCGGAGTATTTTATGTTAAAGGGCAGGGACGCCCTGGTGATCTACGACGATCTGTCCAAGCACGCCGTGGCCTACCGCGCCATGTCCCTGCTGCTGCGCCGTCCTTCCGGCCGTGAGGCCTATCCCGGCGACGTATTCTATCTGCACTCCCGTCTGCTGGAGCGTGCAGCCAGGCTTTCCGATGAAAAGGGAGGCGGCTCTCTGACGGCTCTGCCGATCATCGAGACCATGGCGGGTGATATTTCCGCTTATATTCCGACCAACGTGATCTCCATCACCGACGGTCAGATTTACCTGGAGAGCGAACTCTTCCATGCCGGCGTCCGTCCGGCTGTTAATGTGGGCCTGTGGGTGTCCCGTGTGGGCCGGGCGGCTCAGTATTCGGCGATGAAGAAGGTGTCCGGGAGCCTGCGCTTAGAGGTGGCCCAGTACCGCGATATGGCGGTATTCGCCCAGTTCGGCGCCGATGTGGACGCCGCCACCAAGAAACTCTTAGACCGGGGCGACCGTATGACGGAGCTTCTCAAGCAGGGCAAGGAGGATATCCTGAAGCTTTCCGGGCAGACAGCTCTCCTTCTGGCCTTCCAGATGGATGTGCTCTCTAAGATACCGGTGAAGGCGGTGACCGCTTTCAAGAGCGCCATGCTGAAGCAGCTGTATAATGGCAGCTATGCGCTGATGAATACGATTGATACCACCCATGACTTGAATGAAAAGACGGAGGCCGCCCTTAAAAAGGCAATTCAGGCATTTGCAGACAGCTGGGAGGGGTGACGGATGCGGAGTGTAAGTGAGATTCGGCATCGTATCGGTGCCGTAGATCAGACGAGGAAGATTACCAATGCCATGCAGATGGTGTCCTCAGCCCGGATGAAAAAGTTTTCCGTCCATATTCCCTACAACAACCTTTATTTTTCCCGTCTTCAGTCGGCGATGAAGGATATCCTGGAGCTGTCGCAGAATGTGGAGCATCCCTATCTGCAGACCCACCGCGGCCACCGGCGCACCTATATCGTGATTGCCGGCGATAAGGAGATGGCGGGCAGCTACAACAACAACATCCTGAATATGGCTTACGAGGACATCAAGAAGAACCCGCAGCGCTATGTGGTGACCGTAGGAATGATCGCCACCCAGTTTTTCCGCAAGCGGGGGATGGAGCCGGATCTGGTGGTTCCCGGCGTGGCCCAGAACCCTACGCTGTATAATGCCAGCCAGTTGGCCTATCCAGTGATGGAGCTGTTTGACGAGAATAAAACGGATGAAATCTATATGTTTTTCACCCTGCACTGCGGAGAGGACGGCCATCCGGTCAATGAACCCCGCAAGAGCCGCCTGCTGCCGATCCGCCTGACGGATTTCCAGAAGGTGAAATCGCAGGAAACCCTGCACGACGTGATTTACAATCCGTCGCCCCAGGAGGTATTTGACCAGCTGGTGCCCCAGTTTGTCATTTCCCGCATTTACGACGCCCTGGTGCAGTCCTATGCGGCGGAGCACTATGCCAGGATGAACGCCATGCAGAGCGCCACGAAGAATGCGGACGAGCTGTTAGATCAGCTGCGCCTGGATATGAATATGGCCAGGCAGACGCAGATTACCAACGAAATTGCCGAGATCAGCGGCAGCGGCGCCGCGATACAGGACGCCGAAACGGAAACCAAGGAGGTGCCGCCCATGGAGAACAACAATCTCCAAGAAGCTGTTATTTCTAGAATCAGCGGCCCTGTTCTGACTGTACAGTACCCGACCAGCGAGGAATTCCGCATCCATGACCTGTTGGTCACGGAGACCGGAGTCCATCTGGAGGTGGCTTCCCACACTGCGCCCGGTGAGTGCCGGTGCATCGCGATGGAGTCCACCTACGGCCTCAGCTGCGGAATGAAGGTGACCAACACCCATTCCTGCATCCAGGTACCTGTCGGTGAGCAGACACTGGGCCGTGTAGTGGATGTTCTGGGCCATCCCATCGACAATGGCCCGGAAATGACGGGGGAGAAATGGGGGATTTACCGCCCTGCCCCTGCTTTTGAGGATCTGAGCTCCAAGACGGAGTTCTTTGAAACCGGAATCAAGGTCATCGACCTTCTGACGCCCTATGCCAAGGGCGGAAAGATCGGCCTGTTCGGAGGCGCCGGCGTAGGAAAAACGGTGCTGATCATGGAGCTGATCTACAATATCGCCAAGCAGCACGGAGGCTATTCCGTGTTCACCGGCGTCGGAGAGAGAAGCCGTGAGGGCAACGACCTGATCCATGATATGACGAATTCGGGAGCCATCGAGCGGACGGCCCTGGCCTTCGGTCAGATGAACGAGCCGCCGGGATCCCGTATGCGCGTGGCCATGACAGGCCTTACGATGGCGGAGTATTTCCGTGATGAGATGAACCAGGACGTGCTGCTGTTCATCGACAATATTTTCCGTTACGTCCAGGCCGGAAACGAGGTATCGGCTATGCTGGGCCGCATGCCTTCGGCCGTAGGCTATCAGCCTACGCTGGCGGAGGAGCTGGGCGAGCTGGAGGAGAGAATTACCTCCACGAGAAACGGGTCCATCACCTCGGTGCAGGCCATCTATGTGCCGGCCGACGACCTGACGGATCCCGCCCCGGCGACGATCTTCTCCCATCTGGATGCGACGACCGTTCTGTCCCGCAGCATTGCGGAGATGGGCATTTACCCGGCGGTGAGCCCCCTGGAGTCCAGCTCCCGCATCCTTGACCCCTCCATTGTGGGCGAGGAGCACTACGAGGTGGCCAGACGGGTGCAGGAGAGCCTGCAGCGCTACAATGAACTGAAGGACATCATCGCAATCCTGGGCATGGATGAATTGAGCGAGGAGGACAGAAAAATTGTCTACCGCGCCAGAAAGATCCAGCAGTTTTTGTCCCAGCCGATGAATGTGGCCGAAACCTTTACCGGCAAGCCCGGCCGTTTCGTGCCGCTCAAGGACACGATCCGCAGCTTTAAGGCCATTGTGGACGGAGAGGTGGACGATCTGCCCGAGTCCGCATTCACCATGGTCGGCGACATTGACGAGGCCATAGCGAAGGCTAAGGAGATGACAAAGAATGGCTGATAATACCTTTGTTTTTGAGATCTTTACCCCCGAGCACAGCTTTTTTGCCGGAACCATCGAGGCCCTGACCTTTACGGCTCAGGACGGCGGCGAGTGGACGGTCTTAAAGGATCATGAGCCGATGATCGCCGTCCTTCAGCCCGGTGTGGTGAAGATCAAAAAAGACGGGCAGTGGAGAGACGCCATCAGCTCAGAGGGCTATATGGAAGTCAGCTCCCGCGGCGTGGTGCTCTTTGCCCGCACCTGCGAGTGGCCGGAGGATGTGGACCGCAACCGAGCCGAAAGAGCGCGGCTGGAGGCCGAGGAGGCCATGCGTCAGAGCCACAGCCTGGCGGAGTTTCGCGCCAATCAGGCGATGCTGGCCAGAGCCATGGCAAGGCTTCGCAACAGCCGTACCCGCAGCAATCGGAAATAAAAATATCCCGCAAACAAAAAGATCCCGCAGGATGCAGGCTTTCAGAATCTGCATCCCGCGGGATTTTTCTGTCTTTAGGAAACGCGTCTGCCGCCAAAGGCCAGATGGGCCAGGAGGCAGAGAAGGATCACGGCCGCCATGTCGGGCAGGGTATTGCCGACCGGAATATCGACGGTCATCAGCCAGCGGTACAGGATGAAGCCGACAAGCCAGATCGCCAGATTCATCCAGTCAAAATCCAGCAGGGTTTTATTCCTGCGCAGGATAAAGACGTCGGCAATCTGTACGGCGATCATCGGGGCAAAGACCGAACCGATGAGATAAAGGAAGTCGGTGATATCATCCATCGGGAAGAGGATGGCGGCGATGGCGCCTATCACCGTCACCGCGATGCCCACATGGTTCCCTTTCACCTTAGGGAAAATGGACTCCGAGGATACGCCGGCGGAGTAAGCGTCCAGGAAGGTGGTGGTTACGGTGGAGAAAATAACAATCAGCAGGGCGGCGACGCCCAGGCCGGCCCTGGCCATAATCACCGCGATATCGGATTCGCCGGTGTAGATGGCGGCCCCCATGCCGATCAGATACATCCAGCAGCTGACCAGGCCGTAGACGATGACGCTGGCCGCCGTGGCCTTCACCGGCTTTTCCGCTGCCCTGGTATAGTCGCTGATAACGGGGAGCCAGGAGAGGGGCATTGCCACCGAAAGCTCCACCGCAGCGCCGAAGCTCATGGCTTCCCCGCCTAAAGCGGCTCCCGAATCGGAACCGCCGAAAAAGATCAGGCGGCTGAGGATAAGAGTCAGAATAAAGAGGGCGGCCATGGCGACGGTATTGATTTTGCCGAGGTTGGTGACTCCTACGGCGATCCAGAGGACGATCAGGGCTCCGATCACCAGGCACCAGACCCAGCGGCCGGTCTGAAAAATCGTGTCGGCCGCCAGGGCCCCGTCGTAGATCATAATGGCCGTCCAGCCCAGCAGCTGGAGGACGTTTAACAGGGCAAAGAGCTGACCGCCCTTTTTGCCAAAGCTGTATTTTACGGTCTCCATGGCGCTTTTGTGCATCTTCGCCCCGATCAGGCCGGCGAAGAACATCATCAGGCAGCCGATCAGATGACCCAGGAGGATGGCCGCCAGGCCCCGCCCAAAGCCCAGAGGGGCCAGATAGGTGCCGGTCAGGATCTCGGCGATGGAGACGGCGGCCCCGAACCAGATCAGGCCATTCTCATATACGGAGGTACCTTTCTTCTGTTTGCTGTCCATGGGGCTCACCTCGTTTCCGCCGTCTGGCCGGCGTCCTGGTCAGCGGATTTTACGAACTCGCCGGTGATGGCGAAGGCGTGGTTCATCGGGCCGCTTCCCTTACCCAGGTCGAGCATGGCGGCCAGAGCGCCGGAGATGTAGGCCTTGGCCCTTTCCACGGAGGTATCCATGTCGAAGCCCTTGGCCAGGTTGGAGGCGATGGCGCTGGACAGGGTGCAGCCGGTGCCGTGGGTGTTGGGATTATCGATGCGCTTCCCGTAAAACCAGCGGTAACCGCCGTTCCGGTACAGAAGGTCGTTGGCGTCGTTTAACTGATGGCCTCCCTTTAACAGCACGGCGCAGTGATAGGTATCGCTGATTTTTTCCGCCGCCCGGATCATATCCTTTTCCGTTTTCACCGGCATCCCGGCGAGAACCTCTGCCTCGGGAACATTGGGGGTCAGGATATCCGCCATGGGCAGCAGCCGTTCCTTCAGGGTATCAATGGCGTCGTCGCTGATTAACTTCGCCCCGCTGGTCGCTACCATAACCGGGTCGACGACGATGTTTTCCGCCTGGTACTGGGCCAGCTTTTCTGCGATGGCGACAATCAGCTGCGCCGAGGATACCATTCCGATTTTTACGGCGTCCGGACGGATATCCGTAAAAATGCAGTCGATCTGCTGCTCTAAAAATGTGGGAGTCGCCTCCATGATTGCTGTGACGCCGGTGGTGTTCTGGGCAGTCAGGGCTGTGATCGCGCTCATGGCGAATACGCCGTTGGCGGTCATGGTCTTGATATCTGCCTGGATTCCGGCGCCTCCGCTGGAATCGCTTCCAGCGATTGTTAATGCTGTCTTCATTTTCTTCATCCTTTCTTTTGCATATGCAGCACTAATTTTATAGAGCGGCAGAAAGTGGTGCCCCCGATCCGCCGCTTGAAAAGGCAGCCTCTTATTCGGCCGCTTTTTCCCAGAAGAACGTAAAATCAGAGAAGGAGGGCAGATAGATATCCGCCTCTTTCCGTATCTGCGGCAAGTCCGCCAGATTGGCCCGGTCGTATACGCCTGCCGTCCGAAAACCGGCTTCCTTAGCCGTCCGAATCGCGTGGAGGGAATCCTCAAAGACCCAGGCCGCGGCGGGGGAAACGCCCAGGCCGGCAGCAGCGGCCAGATAGACAGCGGGCTTGTCCTTGCCGCTTCCTACCTGGGAGCAGGTGAGAATTTCGTGAAAGTAAGGCAGGACGCCCAGTCTCTCCAGCGCGGCCTTGGCATTGTGCCGGTCCCCCGCGGTGGCGATGCTCATGGGAATGCCGTGCCCGGCCAGGGCCAGCAGGTATTCCCGGACGCCCTCTTTGAGAGGGACTTCCTCTTCGTAAAAGCGCCGGAGTTCCAGGGTTACCCCCTCTATGACTTCCGCCGCCGTCCGGTTCAGCCCATAGTGGGAGATCAGGTAGTCCGCACTCTCCTCCATGCTCATCGGAAAGAGAATTTCCCCCAGTCCTTCCTCGGCCTGGATGCCTTGGCTTCGCAGATATATTTCCCCCAGATTTTCCCATGCCAGCATGGAGTCGAGAAGAACGCCGTCCGCGTCGAATATGGCTCCTTTAATCATCGTTTCCTTCCCGGTCCCTAAGCATTTCTTCGGTCCTCTCCCTCAGGGTACGCGCCGCGGCGGCAATATCGTCCTGGGCGAAAATCGCACTGATCACGGCGACGCCGCAGATCCCGGCGCCGGCAAGCTCCGCCACATTGGAGACCTTGATTCCGCCGATGGCAATGACGGGAATGCTTACGGCCCGGCAGATCTCCTGTATGGCTTCGCGGCTTACCTCCACCGCGTCCGCCTTGGAGTCGGTGGGGAACACGGCCCCTACGCCCAGATAGTCGGCCCCGTGCTTTTCAGCCTGCAATGCCTGCTCCACGGTCCGCACGGAGACGCCGATAATCTTGTCCGGGCCCAGCAGGCGGCGGGCATCCAGGGCCTCCATGTCGCTCTGGCCCACATGCACCCCGTCCGCGTCGGTCTGGACGGCGACTGCCACATTGTCATTGATGACGAAGGGAACGTGATACTGGGCGCAAAGCTCCTTGATTTCCCTTGCCTCAGACAGGAAGGCTTCTTCCTCCAGATTTTTCTCCCGCAGCTGGACGAAGGTGACCCCGCCCTTCAGAGCCTCCTCCACCTGCTCCCGCAGGGACTGGCCCTTCAGCCAGCTTCGGTCCGTGACCGCATAGAGAAGAAGGTCTTCCCGCCTGCAGTTGGTACGGCCCTTTGCCTTGCCGCTTGCATGAGCGCTTGTACTAGCGCTTGCATGAACGCTTGTCTTGCCGATGGCATCGTCGCGTGTGTTATCGCCGTTCATATTTGGCTCCTTTCTCGAGCGTTTCTCCGCTCATGTTATAGATGGCGTCGATGATCCGATTCCGATAGGTGGAATTGCCGTCTCCCTCCTGCATCCGGCCAAAGCCGATTTCCCCGGCAAGGCCCATGGCGCAGACTGCCGCGGCGGCGGCCTCGAAGGGATGCTCCGGGTTTGCCGTCACAAAGGCGGTCATCATGCCGGAGAGCTGGCAGCCGGTGCCGGTGATCCGCCCCATCTCGGGCCGGCCGTTGCGGATGACATAGCAGGCTTTTCCGTCGGATACCAGGTCGATGGCCCCGGTGACGGCGATGATGGCTTTCGTCCGCTGGGCAAAGGCTTTGACAAAATTGATGGCCGCATCCAGGTTTTCCTCCGTCACAGCGTCGGCCACATCGGCGTCGACGCCCCTCGTCGTGCCGCTTCCCAGAGCCAGGGTTTTGATCTCGGAGATATTGCCGCGGATCACCGTCAGGGGGAGTTCCCGCATCAGTCCTAAGGCCGTCTCGGTGCGAAGGGAGCTGGCCCCTGCCCCGACCGGGTCCAGGAGGATGGGGTGCCCCAGGGAGACCGCCCGCCGCCCGGCGCGGAACATGGCCTCAATGCTGGGTTTGTGCAGGGTTCCGATGTTGATATTCAGCCCGGCGCAGACGGAGGTGATATCCTCCACATCCTCCGCTTCGTCGGACATGATGGGGCTGGCCCCGCAGGCCAGCAGCATGTTGGCAACGTCGTTGACGGTTACATAGTTGGTGATATTGTGGATTAACGGCGCCCTGCGCCTTACGTTTTCCAGGTATTCTCTCATTATTCCTATTTCCTTTCTGCCGCGTACCAGGGGAGAGCCGGGAAATCTGCTGTGCTGGGGCCTGCTGGGGGAGACGCCGCAGTCCATGAAAAGGAAAACGAAAAACAGGCATCCCAGCAAATGGGTATGCCTGTCCGCGTTCTCTTATTTCCCTACGTTGGCATTACCCAAATCAGGTTTCGGGTCTAAGCGATTCAGCTTATTCTCAGCCTGCTTGATACGCAAGCTCCCCGTTAATATAAAGTTGTTGAAAAAAGTGTCAGCTGCTTCTTTAGTGCCGGACCGCCTGCGGCTCTGCCTCGAGATTGCCCAGGTAGACATCGAAGATCTTCATCTTCTTCATCGCCGTCACCAGTACCGCGGCAATAATCGTGCCTCCGCAGCTGGAGACGAAGAAGGGAAAGACGAAGGCAAAGGCGGCGCTTTCATTCCCCATCAGGAGAGTGGCGATCGGCCAGCTCAAGATCCCGCCGATCACCGAGGTGCCGAACAGCTCCCCGGCATAGGCCAGCGGAAGGTGTTTCCCGCCGTATTTATAGAGCATACCGCACAGGAAAGCCCCGCACATGGAACCGGGAAAGGCCAGAAGGGTGCCTGTTCCCATCATGTTGCGCAGAAGGCTGGTGACAAAGGCCATGCCGACGGCGTAGCCGGGCCCTAAGAATACGCCGCCCAGAATATTGATAAAATGCTGGATCGGGGCGCATTTGGATACGCCTACCGGAATGGAAAGGGGGGCGCATACAATTCCCACCGCCACCAGGATGCCGGCCAGGGCAAGTTTCTTGACATTGTTCTTTTTCATAGATCTATCCTCCTGTACACGTGCCGCCATGCTCTCTGCCGCCGAATCCGTTCCGGCTGTAGCCGTCTGCCTCCCCCTGCCATGGACAGGGCAGAAACACGGCTGGCACTTAGCGGTCGATGCTTACTGGCATCCTCTCACTCCGGAACACGGATTCCCTCGCATGGTGTTTTCGTACTGCGTACAGTGAAACCCCGGAGCGGCGCTCCCCGCCCGGGAAAACTTGGATTCGATCATCCGTGATTCATGTTATCACGATTCGCCGGGAAATGCAAGAGCAGCAATGGCCCTCGCGGGTCAGGCTCAGTCCTTTTTTTCCTCCCGGCGCTTCAGGGCCGCCGCTACGAAGCCCTTAAACAGCGGGGCCGGGCGGTTGGGCCGGGACTTAAACTCCGGATGGGCCTGGGTGCCGATGAACCAGGGATGGGAGGGAAGCTCGCACATCTCCACAATCTGGCCGTCCGGCGACAGGCCGGACAGGAGCATTCCATGCTCGGTCAGCACACGGCGGTAATCGTTGTTGACCTCGTAGCGGTGTCTGTGGCGCTCATGGATCTCGCTCTGACCTTCGTATACACGGCTTGCCAGGCTGTCCGGCGTCAGCACGCAGGGATAAGAGCCCAGGCGCAGGGTACCGCCGATATCCTCCACTCCGTTCTGATCGGGCATCAGATGGATCATCGGATGGGCGGTGGCAGGATTCAGCTCCGCACTATGGGCGTCGGCATAGCCGATCACATGGCGGGCAAATTCCACAATGGCCAGCTGCATGCCCAGGCACAGACCCAGGAAAGGTACATTATGCTCTCTGGCATAGCGGATGGCGGAAATCTTTCCCTCAATGCCGCGGTCGCCAAAGCCTCCCGGCACCAGGATGCCGTCGGCATCCGCCAGATACTCGTCGGCGTTGTCGTCATCCACCAGCTCCGAGTCCACCCACTTGATATGGACGGTGGTGCGGTTGGCAACCCCTGCGTGGCGCAGGGCCTCGACTACGCTGATATAAGCGTCGTGAAGGGAGACGTATTTGCCCACCAGAGCGATGGTGACCTCATGGAGCGGATGCTTCCAGTCGTCGATCATCGCCTTCCACTCGGCCAGGTCCGGCTCCAGGCAGGGGATATGCAGGCAGTCGCAGGCAGCCTGGGCCAGATGCTCGTCCTCCATCTCCAGGGGCACCTCGTAGAGAATACCGCAGTCCAGATTCTGCAGCACATGGCTGGGAGGCACGTTGCAGAACTGGGCGATTTTTTCCCGCAGGCGGGCGTCCATCGGATACTCGGAGCGGCAGACTAGGATATCGGGCTGCAGCCCCATTCCCTGCATGGTCTTGACGCTGGCCTGGGTGGGCTTGGTCTTCATCTCCCCGGAGGCCTTCAGATAAGGAATCAGCGTCACATGGATCAGGCAGGTATTTTCCCGGCCCACGTCGTGCTGGAACTGGCGAATCGCCTCCAAAAAGGGCTGGCTTTCGATGTCGCCCACGGTGCCGCCGACCTCGATAATGGCGATCTCCGTGCGGGAATCCGCCTCGTTGGAAAAATTGCGGTAGAAACGGTTCTTGATCTCATTGGTAATATGGGGGATCACCTGGACGGTGCCTCCGCCGAAATCGCCGCGGCGCTCCTTGGACAGTACGGTCCAGTAGATCTTGCCGGTGGTGACATTGGAATTTTTGGTCAGGCTTTCGTCGATGAAACGCTCATAGTGGCCCAGATCCAGGTCTGTCTCCGCCCCGTCGTCGGTCACGAAAACCTCCCCGTGCTGGATGGGGTTCATGGTGCCGGGATCAATATTGATATAGGGGTCAAACTTCTGCATGGTGACAGAATAGCCCCTGGCCTTCAAAAGCCTTCCCAGCGACGCGGCGGTGATTCCCTTCCCCAGTCCGGAAACAACGCCTCCAGTTACAAATACATACTTTACCGGCATATGCGGTCCTCCTTATACTCCTCTTACTGTAAACGATGTGTGACAGCCGAAAACGCAGTGAATCGGCGTATTTATTCTTCCCTAAATCATTTTGCATATGAGCGCACGGCTCATGTGAGCCGTGGAGCTCAATTCCGCTTCGCTTCATTTCGCTCACGGGCATTCGCCCTATGTGCATCCTCATATCCAGGCATTTGTCCGCAGCCTTCGGCCGCGGCCATGCCTTCCTATGAGTCTGCACGCACGGCTCATTGCTAATGTGGACATTATACTACTGTTTCTTTTGGGGCGCTAGCTAATATTTCATTTTTCTGTGAGCTTTTGAAAATTTGAAAACCACAGAATGAATCGGAGCATATTCTGCTTGCAATAGATTTAAGAAAAAGAGACATCCGTGATCTCGGATATGTCCGGAAAAATGAAACATGAAACTCTAAAAATGTTATAAAAACACAACATAATATGTTGACAATGTTGCGTTTTGTGATACAATAAAGTCAAAGGAGGAATGAATATGAATGCATTGTTGGGGAGCCGCATAAAGGCCTTGAGAACTGCAAAGGGCTACACACAGGAACAGATGGCTAAGCAATTGGGAATCAGCAGGCAAAGATATGCTCGCATTGAGAACGGTTTGAATAGCATTACACTGGATCTTCTGACGAAGATCGCTGCGGTGCTGGATGTGACGGTCGGTGATATTACCAGAGTTCTTGATGAAGAGCCTACAGTTGCGTATCGATCTGGTACAGATGGGATATCCTCTCAAAAAATATTTGACATGCTGGACCTTTTTTATGCAAACAAACATATGTATACAAGATTAAAGCATAGAGATATGGAATAAGAGGAGGAATTCTTATGTTTAATAACAGAAAAAGAGAAATACGTAGGCAAGCAGATTCCTTTCGCGAAAAATGTAAAACGAGTCGGTATGGGATTATAGATTTATTCAAAGAATGTGAGCGTTTAGGGTATAAGCTGCTCAGGTATCCTCTTGGAGAGAAGGCAGATCTTGGATTTACTCTTAAAAGGGATGATGATATTATTATTTTCATTAATACGAGCAGCAGACTTTCCAGAGAAATTTTTACTTTAGCACACGAAATAGGACATGTTATACTCCATCTCAAAGGGGGGGAGCCTTTCATTGATAATCAGGCAACAATTGCTGGTCAAAGCGAAGATGAAAAAGAACAGGAAGCAAACTATTTCGCAGCTTGTTTATTAATGCCTTCAGATGAGGTGAATCGATTCATTGATCTGGAGCTGCCGGATTTTGAAAAAAACGGATTATCCGGTATGGATATAGCGAGAATGATGTCTGAGTTTAGTGTCAGCTATGACGTAGTGCTGAACCGACTTGAGGCTTTAGGTAAGATTGATAGTAAGCAGAAAGTGCGCTTGGAAACGGAAAGGACTGAAAAGCGGGTTGGAAATCTGCTTCGAAGCATTGGCGGCAATGCAAGATTGAACGTTGCGGGTAATGAGATAGATATTCCGCATGAGTATATTGATTATGTTATATATAATTACAATCATTGTGCGATTCCTAGAGAAACCCTGGAGAAGGTACTGGAATGCTATCATCTTAATATAGAGGATATAAGTGATAGGCTGGTAGAATTTCCGGAGACTGATGATGAACTGGATGATCTAATAGGAGGGCTGGAAGATTGAGAGCCTCTTTGGATACAAATGTAATTATACACCTTTACAGGGCAGGAATTCAGAGTGTACTGTTTGATATTTTTGATGAAGGAGTTTTCATATACGAACAGATACGGAATGTGGAGTTAGATCATCACGGAAAGGATGTGTTGGAAAAGGTCGATGCCGACATTGCTGCCGGGAAGATAGAAATATACTCAGACCAGAAACTCAAAGAACAGGCAGTCTATAAAATATTTAAAAATAATGTCAATGAGAACAGGAATTTATATGGAACCGGAGATTTGGGTGAGGTATATGCAATTTCTTTAGCCCAAACTTTGGGAGCGTATTCGATAGTGACGGATGATACAAAGCAAGGCGGTCCGTACATGTCGCTTCTTCAATTTGAAGATGATATTATGCCGTTTACTTTTGCTGATTTACTGATTTTAAGATACCTGATGGGAATATCGAATGAGAACCAAACGGTGAAGGATTTCGATGCAGTCAATATAGCTTCAGAACTGAATTGGACATTTCGAAGTCAGCTATCAAAATTCATAAGACGATTCTTTAAAGAACCATATAGGGAAGAAGACGTCATGTGGATCCGGAAGCTGGAAAAGGATCATGGTGTTATGGTAAAAAGTAAGTTGAAACGCCTGAGCAAATTGGTGTAAGAAAAGGCTGATAATAATACGAGGCCGTGAAACCAATCGTTGTCCCACGGCCATGTTTCTATTCGCATCTAAGATTTGCATATTGTTCTTGATATAGGCTGTTTAACACAATAATTCCTCCGATAATCAGAATCAAAATAACAATGCCAAATCGTTTCAGCGCTTTTTTCATATATTCATTTTCTCCGCATTCAAATATTGTGGCTGGAAAATATCTGTTCCATTTCTTCCGCGCTTTCTTTCATCCCTCGTACTATCCATTCATTTACCAGCCCGCAAAGTGCGCCGGACATAAAAGCAGTTTGGTATGTGCTTCTCAGTTCTTCTGTCCGGCTCTGTCTCCCGCACAAAACAATATGCTCCATAAGCAAATGAGAAAGTCCGGCGCGGTAAAGCAGATGAATTTCTTCCTTCATATCCAATAAATGATGAAACAATTCCGAGATAATATGAGGATAACGATCCGGATTGGCAATAAATCCGTTCCACCATACCGAGGTTTTCCCTTCCAAAAACTGGCGGATGATCTCTTCGGTATTTTGATAATTCCGATAGAAAGAATTGCGGCTGACGCCGGCTTCCCGCACTAATTCCGTTATTGTGATTTTGGCATATGATTTTCTTTTCATCAATCGAAAAAGGGATTGCGTGATGCATTCACAAATGAATACATTGGTGGGGTGGGTCCTTTTCATCGATCCGCCTCCTGAATAAGACTGGTAGTGCAACAAGTGTACCAGAGGATATGCGGAAGTTCAATATCAAAAAGCCGCACTGGTACAAAGCGGCACAAATTGCTCCATTTGATTTTTCTAGTACTACGATGGAAGACGGGTATTTAATTTTTATACTGGGAGCTTTTGAAAATCGTAAGCTGAAATTGAATTTTGAGGAACAGATGATATAATGTTCTTATAGCAAAAAATTATAGGCAGATTAGTAACTTTAATTGTAACATCACCCTACGTGGGGGAGAGGGCGGAAGGAGAGATATCGGATTTACGCGACTGTGCTTCGCACTCGGAGCGTAAATCCGATATCTCTCCTTCCTACTTTATAGAAGCTTTATATTCTGGACGCAGGTTTTTCACAAACTCCGTATTGATTTCTCGGCTTCGCTTCACTATAATGATAAGAAGGGAATGGTACGGTTTTTTGAAAGTCGGGTTCCCGGATATAGGAGACAAATACGTATGGATGATAGAAACAATTTAAACAACAGACGCGATAATAATGGGAAAAAACCGGGAGGCGGCAATCAGCAGATTTTTATCCTCCTGTTTTTAGTTATAGGAATAATGCTCTTAATGTCCACCACCAGCAGCTTGTTCAGCTCGAATTCGGCCAGAGAAATCACTTATACGGAATTTGAGCAGTATGTGGACGACGGAAGGGTAGAGTCCGTGGTAATTTCGGACTATTTGATTGAAATCTATCTGAAGGATGATACCTCCTCCAATCCGCTGATAGATGCATGGGGAGGCACATCGGATGAGCCGGATTTCTATACCCCCATGCTGGGCGACGAAGAGGAACTGAAGAATGAACTGCTGGCCAAGGGCATTAACGTGTCCGGCCAGATGCCGTCCACCGGCAATACCTGGCTGAATATTCTGTTTACCTACGGCCCAATCCTGCTGCTTGTGGTGTTCTATGTATATATGATGAAGAGAAGCGGCGGAATGATGGGTGGCCTGGGAAAGAGCACGGCCAAGGTTTATGTCCAGCAGGAGACGGGCGTTACCTTTAAGGATGTGGCCGGCCAGGATGAGGCCCAGGAATCCCTGATGGAGATTGTGGATTTTTTGCATAACCCCAGCCGCTATTCCAAGATCGGTGCGAAGCTTCCCAAGGGAGCTTTGCTGGTAGGGCCTCCCGGCACTGGCAAGACGCTGCTGGCCAAGGCTGTGGCCGGTGAGGCAAAGGTGCCGTTTTTCTCCCTGTCCGGATCGGACTTCGTGGAGATGTTTGTCGGCATGGGCGCCTCCCGTGTCCGCGACCTGTTTAAACAGGCGCAGCAAAATGCGCCGTGCATTATTTTCATCGACGAGATTGACGCCATCGGCAAGAGCCGTGACAGCCGTTACGGCGGGGGCAATGACGAGAGAGAGCAGACGTTAAACCAGCTGCTGTCGGAGATGGACGGTTTTGATTCGGCCAAGGGCGTATTTATCCTGGCTGCGACGAACCGCCCTGAGATTTTGGACAAGGCCCTGCTGCGGCCCGGTCGTTTTGACCGCCGGATTATCGTTGAAAAGCCGGATTTGAAGGGGCGCGTCAATATTCTGAAGGTGCATGCCAAGGATGTGCTGATGGATGATTCGGTAGACCTGGAGGCTATCGCTTTGGCGACCTCCGGAGCCGTGGGCTCGGACCTGGCAAATATGATCAACGAGGCGGCCATCAATGCGGTTAAGAAAGGCCGCAACGTGGTGACCCAGGCGGATCTGTTCGAGGCGGTGGAAGTTGTCCTGGTGGGCAAGGAGAAAAAAGACCGCATCATGGGAGAGAAGGAGCGCCGCATCGTATCCTATCATGAGGTGGGCCATGCTTTGGTCAGCGCCCTGCAGAAGGATTCCGAGCCGGTGCAGAAGATCACCATTGTTCCCCGCACCATGGGAGCTCTGGGCTACGTGATGAACGTGCCGGAGGAAGAGAAGTTTATGAACACCAAAGCGGAGCTGCAGGCCATGCTGGTGCAGTTTTTGGCGGGCCGCGCCGCTGAGGAGCTTATATTCGACACCGTAACCAACGGGGCGGCCAACGATATCGAGAGGGCGACGGCTGTGGCCAGGGCGATGGTTACCCAGTACGGTATGTCCGACGAATTCGGCCTGATGGGTCTGGAATCCATTGAAAGCCGCTATCTGGACGGCCGGCCGGTGCAAAACTGCGCGGACCGGACCGCAGCGGAGGTGGACGAGGTAGTCAAGAAAATGCTCCGGGATGCCTATGAGCAGGCCAAGACCCTTTTGTCCCAGAACATCGACGCCCTGCACCGCATCGCTGCTTTCCTGATTCAGAAGGAAACGATCACCGGCAAGGAATTCATGGAGATTTACCATCAGGTCTTGAAGGAGAGGGAAGAGAACAAGCAGAAGGCCGAGCAGCAGGCTGAGGCAGAGGCACAGGCCGAAAGTCAGGAGGTTAAGGGGAGCGAGGAGAGCCAGCTTAGCCAGACGGCAGAGGCGGCGCAGGCCAGTCAGACATCCGAGACGGCACAGCCCCAGGAAGGGATCGTGACAGACGCCGCGCCGGAGCCGGGCGACAACGACGGAACGGCCCCTGAAACAAAAAAAGACAAAGCCGCGGAGGACGCACCATCGCTTCGCGACCCCCTCGTCGCGGCC
>CALWRE010000218.1 GCA_944383835.1 uncultured Lachnospiraceae bacterium
CTTTTCGATTTTTGTGGAAAAATACGCGCAAATCTGCTATACTGGGCACAATGGGATTATTATGCCAGGCGCGGCAAACGGCCTGGCAGAAGAGCCGGGAGGCAGATCATGAGAAATAGAGAAAAAATGAAAGGGAAAACCCTCCAGTATCTGGGATGGCCGCTGTATTTTGCAATTGCGGTGGCGGTGATGAATATCCTGATGTTTTTCGTTTCGAGAAACGCAGGCTTTGTCATGCTGCCGCTGACGATTTTATGCGCGGCCTCGGCGGCTTTCCTGCTGTGGTACCGAAGAACCAGGCTCCGCCAGGAAATCCTGAGCCTGGCCTCGGATAACGCTCAGATTCAAAACAGGCTGCTCGCCAATATGCCTGCGGCCTGCGGGATTATGAGCAATTCCGGAAAACTGCTCTGGGGAAATGAAAGGCTGTGGGAGCAGACTCCTTTGGACCGGGGAGGGCGCAAGCCGATCTGGTCGGTGATTCCCGAGGTAAAAGAGAAGGATTTCCCGCTGGGGGAGGGGCAGTATATCCGCCATATCCATCTGGGCGAGAGGGATTACCGGCTGGAAATTGAGAACGTCGATATTCCCCAGGAGGTTGTCTCGCCGGATATCCTCGGCCTTCGGAACGACGCGGGAGAGATTTATGCCCTCTACCTCTTTGATGAGACGGAGCAGATGCTCTATAAAAAGGAGAGGGAAAATGAAAAGCTGGTCGTAGGCCTGATCTATCTGGACAACTACGACGAGGTCCTGGAGAGTATCGAGGAAGTCCGCCGCTCCCTTTTAATGGCCTTAATCGACCGCAAGATCAACCGCTATGTGACCAGGCTCGACGGCCTGATTAAAAAGATTGAGAAGGACAAGTACCTTGTCCTGATTAAGAAGAAATATGTGGCCGATATGCAGGAGGATAAGTTCGGCCTGCTGGAGGATGTAAAGACCGTCAGCATCGGCAACGATATGTCCGTTACCCTAAGCATCGGCCTGGGGATGGGGGCGGAAAGCTACGGCAAAAACTACGACTATGCCAGGGCGGCCATCGACATGGCCCTGGGCCGCGGCGGAGACCAGGCGGTGATTAAGGATAAGGACAGCATCCGCTACTACGGCGGCAAATCCCAGCAGATGGAAAAGAATACCCGCGTCAAGGCCCGTGTCAAGGCCCATGCCCTGCGTGAGCTGATCGAGAACAGCGATAAGGTGCTGATTATGGGCCACAGCATCGGCGACGTGGATTCCTTCGGCGGGGCAGTGGGCATCCACAGGATCGCCTTTACCCTGGGCAAAAAGTCCTATATCGTAGCCGATACGGTTACTCCCTTGTTAAAGCCGATGCTGGGCCGGGTGCAGTCCCAGCTGGAGACGGAGGAACCTCTCCTGATTTCCGGCGAGGAGGCCATGGAGATGGCCGATTCCTCGGCGCTGGTGGTAGTGGTGGACGGAAACCGTCCGTCCTATACGGAGTGCCCCGGAATTTTGGCCAAGGGGAGCAATATCGTGGTCTTAGACCATCATCGCCAGATGGCGGAACGGCTGGACAACGCGGTGCTTTCCTATGTGGAGCCCTATGCCTCCTCTACCTGTGAATTGGTGGCGGAGATCCTGCAGTATGTGGACGACGATCTGCGCATCAGTTCCGCCGAGGCCGATATCATGTACGCCGGCATCGTGGTGGACACCAATAACTTTGTCAATAAAACGGGCGTGCGTACCTTTGAGGCGGCCGCTTTCCTGCGGCGCAGCGGAGCCGACGTGGTTCGGGTGCGAAAGCTTCTGCGGGACAATATGGAGGATTACAGGGCCAAGGCTGCGGCGGTCAGCACGGCGGAGCTTTTCGGCGGGTCCTTCGCGATAGCGGTCTGCCCTTCCGAGGGGCTCGACAGCCCTACGGTGGTGGGAGCCCAGGCGGCCAACGAGCTTTTAAACATTGTGGGGGTCAAGGCGTCCTTTGTTCTGACCCAGTACAACAACGTAATTTATATCAGCGCCAGATCCATCGATGAGATCAACGTGCAGGTAATCATGGAAAAATTTGGCGGCGGCGGTCATATGACCATCGCCGGAGCCCAGCTGAAAGACTGCTCCGTGGAGGACGCCAAGGAGCTTGTCAAGGCTACGGTGCTAAAGATGGTAGAGGAAGGAGATATTTAAGATGCAGGTAGTATTATTGCAGGATGTAAAGAGTTTGGGAAAAAAGGGAGACGTGGTCAACGTAAAGGACGGCTACGCCAAAAATATGCTTCTGCCCAAGAAGCTGGGCGTGGAGGCCACGGCCAAAAACCTCAATGACCTGAAGCTGCAGAAGGCCCATGCCGACAAGAAGGCGGCCCAGGCTCTGGCGGAGGCGCAGGCTCTGGCGGAAAAGCTCTCCGCCGGCCCGGTGCAGGTGGCAGTGAAGATGGGGGCGGGCGGAAAGGCCTTTGGCTCCGTGTCCACGAAGGAGATTGCCGAGGCCATCGGAAAGGACCTGGGCGTGGAAGTGGACAAAAAGAAGATTGTCCTGGATACCCCCCTCAAGGATGCGGGAGAATATACGGTTTCCGTAAAGCTTCATCCGGAGGTGACCGCGCAGGTGAAGGTGAATGTGGCTGCCCTGTGACGGCGCAGGAGAAGGATAGCGACAGGAGAGATAGATGGAAGATGCACTGATTAAGAGGATATTGCCTCACAGCACGGAGGCGGAGCAGTCGGTGATCGGCTCCATGCTGATGGATAAGGAAGCGGTGCTGACGGCCTCGGAGATCATCACGAAGGACGATTTCTATGAGCGGCAGTACGGCGTCATGTTTGAGGCGATGGTGGAGCTGTACCAGGAGGGGAAACCCGTGGATCTGGTTACGGTCCAGGACAGGCTGCGTCAGAAGGATATCCCCGAGGAGGTAGGCAGCCCCGAGTTCGTCCTGGGGCTGATGAATGCCGTATCCACCTCGGCCAACATCCGCTACTATGCACAGATCGTTTATGAAAAGTCGGTGCTTCGCCGGCTGATTCGGCTGAACGAGGACATTGCCTCCACCTGCTATGCCGGCAAGGAGAAGGTGGAGGATATTCTGGAGTATACGGAGAAGGCCACCTTTGAGCTGCTGAAAAAGCGGAATGCCGGGGATTTCGTGCCGGTTCGCCAGATTGCGCTTGACACCCTGGACCGAATTGAAGCGGCGTCGAAGCTGAAAAGCAGCGTCACCGGTATCCCGACCGGCTTTGCCGACCTGGATTACCGCCTGTCCGGCCTGCAGAGGTCGGATCTGGTGCTGGTGGCAGCCCGTCCTTCGATGGGCAAGACGGCCTTTGTCCTCAACATCGCCCAGTACGCCTGCTTTAAGAAAAACTACTGCGTGGCGATTTTCAGCCTGGAGATGAGCAAGGAACAGCTGATAAACCGTCTCTTTTCGATGGAGTCGCGGGTTAATTCCCAGTCCCTGCGAACTGGCGACCTGACCGACAGCGAGTGGAGCCAGCTGGTGGAGAGCGTGGGCATGATCGGCAATTCCCGGCTGATCATCGACGATACCCCCGGCATTTCCGTTTCGGAGCTGCGCAGCAAGTGCCGCAAGTTTAAGCTGGAGTTCGGCCTGGACATGGTGATGATCGACTATCTGCAGCTGATGAGCGGGAGCGGTAGGAGCGACAGCCGCCAGCAGGAGGTTTCGGATATCTCCCGCTCCCTAAAGGCCCTGGCCAGGGAGATCGAAGCCCCGGTGGTGGCCCTGTCCCAGCTGTCCCGCGCCTGTGAATCCCGGCCGGATCACCGGCCGATGCTCTCGGACCTTCGAGAGTCGGGAGCCATCGAGCAGGACGCCGACGTGGTAATGTTTCTTTACCGTGACGACTACTATAATAAGGATTCGCCGGATAAAAACATCGCCGAGGTTATTATTGCGAAGCAGAGAAACGGCCCCATCGGAACGGTGAACCTGGTTTGGCTGCCGGATTACACGAAGTTTGTCAATATGAGCCGGGAAGAACAGATGAAAAGAAGGAATGCCGGAGAGGACTGACCGCAGGGGAGGAAGAGCCAAACAGCGATACGTTGGCAGCCTTCGCGGAGGTTGACGATTAGAAGCTTGCTTTCAGGAATGCAAGAAAACTCTTGCATTCCTTTTCTTTTTTTGCTATACTCGGAATTGTAAAAAAATTACAATCATAGAATGGTAGATTCAGCAGGAAGGGAAAGGAGCGTAAGGGAACGTGGCCAGATATCTGATTTCGGAGGCGGCCCGTCAGACAGGCGTGGAAGCACATGTATTGCGATACTGGGAAGAGGAACTGGAGCTGGAAATACCAAGGAACGAGCTGGGGCATCGATACTATACCGAAGAGCATATAGAGATCTTTAATCACATAAAAGAGATGAAGGCGGAGGGCTATCAGCTGAAGGCGATTAAAGAGAGCCTGGCACAGGCTGCGGCCGCACGCAGGGCAAGATTAGCACAGAATAATGCATTAGGGGAGGATAGTATGGATACGGTTCTGACAAAGCAGGATGAGGAGCTGGCTGCGCAGGTGCGAAAGGAGAGGATCGTCGAATTTGAGAGCATTGTCTACGACATTGTGACGGAGGCTCTGCGCAACAACAACGAGCGCCTGGGCCGTGAGGTAAGCGACCGGGTCGGGGACAAGGTGGTTAAGGAGATGAACTACCTGATGCGGGAAAACGAGGAGCAGATGGAAGAACATTTCCGCAAGCTGGACGACGCCCTGACCCGCCGCCGCAAGAAGCTGAAGCCGGTCAAGGCAGAGAAGGAGGCGGCAGTTACCAAGGTGACCCGCCTGCCTGTGGTGTCGCAGACGAAAAAGCGCCGCCGCCTCTTCCACCGCAGGAGAAAGACGACGATTTATTAAGGGAAAGACGAATTTTAGAATCCAATGTGAATTTTTGTTTCTTGAAGCAGATTCTCCTCACTGATATACTCATAACATGGACGTCAAAAAAAAGACGATATTAAAAGGAGGAGAACCATGCAGAAGGAAAAGAAATGCAAAGTAAGATTATTGGCCTTATGCTTGGCTGCAATGCTGGCATTTTCGGCCTGCACATCTTCGGCGGGAGAGACTCCTGCCGGGGAGGTTTCCACTTCGGGAGCCGCGTCGGAGGAGACGGCAGCAGGAGAAGCGGAAACAGCGGCAGAAGGCCAGGAAGTCTCGATTAAGGATGGAACATATATCGGCGAGGCGGAAGGCTATCATGGGACCATCACGGTAAATGCGGTAGTTGAAGGCGGAGCAATCACGGATATAGAGATCGAGCACACAGAGACCACTGGCATAGGCGGGGTTGGACTGGAAGTTGCAAAAGAAAGGGTTTTGGAGGCTCAGACCGTTAATATAGATAATGTCAGCGGAGCTACTATTTCCACGGCTGGCTTTAAAGCGGCCCTGAGAGATATCTTAGAGCAGGCAGAGGCGGATCCTGCAATCTTTGAGGCGGAGACACCTGCCCCCACGGAAAAAGCAGCCCAGGAGCTGACGGTGGATGTGGTAGTGGCTGGATCGGGAGTGGCCGGAGAGGCGGCGGCCCTGCAGGCCCTGGAAGAGGGAGCGGAGGTTCTGCTTCTTGAAAAGTGCTCCATTATCGGCGGAACAACCAATGCCTCCGGCGGAGCTATTATGGCAACCATGAGCCCGTTAAACGAGGAGGCGGGGGACGAATCCGTCGAGATTGCGGACTGGTGGTATGAGAGAGGGGAAGAAAAGGTCAATTATGATCAGCTTCTGTTCGTTACACAGCAGTCTGGTGAAAATGTAAAGTGGTTGATGGATATGGGCTGGGAGGCCGTTCTTGGCACAGGCGGAGATTCGGTGAAGGAATGGAGCCATCGTCCTGACGACGGTACTGGAAACAGGCTGGCCAATGGCGGTTATACGGTGGTACAGACGATGAATTCCAAGTTTACGGAGCTGGGCGGCGTGACCATGACGGATACGCCGGTAACAGAACTGATTATCAATGAAGACGGAGAGGTAACCGGCGTTATTGCGGAGAGCAAAGATACCGTATATACGATCACGGCCAGAGGAGGCGTGGTGCTGGCTACCGGAGGCTTTGACAACAGCGAAGAGATGCTTCATGAATATGCCCCTTACGGGGAAGGGACTCGGCCAGCGGGAGCAAATGCCGGTGATACCGGAGATGCTATCACATTGGCGCTGAGCGCGGGGGCTCAGATCGTAGGGCCTGGATATACGATGCCTTCCTGGAATTCCATTGACGGCGTATCCAATTATGGGGCCGATGTGGCGTCTCTCCGGTCTGCGGGAAGAGCCATTGAGCTGAATGGCAATATGGAGCGATTCGTTGATGAAACGGTGACGGCGGAGAAGGAAAAGGCTGCGATGGCAGCGGAGGAAGGCCATGTATTCTATGTTTTGATTGACGGCAACCAGGATCCGGAAATGCTGGAGGCCCTGGATGCGGCGGTGGAAGGCGGCGTAGTATTTAAGGGAGAAAGCTTGGCTGATATCGCTGAGCAGCTGGGAACCAATGCAGAAAACCTGGAAGCTACGGTTGCGCACTGGAATGAGATGGCTGAGAATGGAGTAGATGAAGATTTTGGAAATCCCAATATCCAGCCCCTTCAGGAAGGAACCTACTATATGTGCCGTATCTTTGAGGGAAATACAGGAACCTATGGAGGCCCTCAGATTAACCTGGATTCCGAGGTTCTGCGTCCCGATGGAACCTCGATTCCCGGCCTGTACGCTGCCGGCGAGTGCGCCAACGGCGAATTCTATTACCGTGATTATATCTGCGGCGGCAGCTCCCTTTCCATGGGACTGGCCTTTGGCCGGACCGCGGGCAGGAATGCTGCGGCCCGTGCAGCGGAATAAAACGGGGATATAATACGAAGATGGAAAAACCAATTTATTCCTGGGATATACGGAAAGAAGAAAAGAGGGTCGTATACTCCAGGATGCGGCTTCTCAACAAAATTGCGGGAGGCATGGACGAGCAGCTGATGTACAGTGAACTGAAGGATCTGGAGATAGATCTTCATTTCGATTTCTTCAATTGTCATATACTGCTCACGGGGCTTCGCAGAAGGGTTTTAAACCAGATACCAGAGGGGAAATACCGGTATTATGCGATTGCCCCTATGCTGAACCGCAGGATAAAACGGGAGCTGCAGGCGCTGGGGTTTAATGGGGATTCTTTTTATCATGATATGACCGATGATCTGTGCTTTTTACTGACCTCGGAAACTAGGGGAAGGATTGATGAAGCGGCTGAGATAGTGCAGCGGATTACCAGTGAAATGCTGGAAGAACATGTGCTGCGAGGAGATGGACGCTTCTGTACAGTCACGGCAAAGTCAGAAAGAATCCAAGGATACAGCCAGGTGGAAAAATGGTTTGAACGTCTGCTATATATAAAGGGACTGGATTTTTTTGTGATGAAACCGGCGGTGATCGATTGGAACTGGTATGAATCCCGCCGGTGCATGGTAAGCCGGATGGTGATAACAGAAAAGATCAAGAGGTTGGAAAAGGAAATTGTTTGGAATAGGGGAGCCGACGTAAAAAAAGCGGTTGCAGATGTCTTTTCAAGTCTTCAGGCAGGAATGGATATGACAACTTGCCGGGAAGCAAATATACAGCTGGAAAATATGTTTTTCCAGATCGAAGATGCCTACCAGATTCAATCTTGTCAGGAACAGTCGGATGAGGAAGTCGTTCGGCCACTGGAAGACTTTGCGGATATCGACGCCTGGGAAGAAGCGGCAGCAGAGAGGGCGTCCCGGCTGGCAAAAGAGATAGATGAAAAGGCCGGCGGCTATCATGATGTAACAAGAGAGGCCCTTCAATTCATTCACAGACATTACCGCGAAGGAATTACGCAAAAAGAGATTGCGGAGGCGGTCGGCGTAGTTCCGCAGTATTTAAGCAGCCGATTCAATGAAGAGGTCGGGGCGAGCGTTCCGGAGTATCTGAATCACAGGAGAATAGATAAAGCGAAGGAGCTTTTGGCGAAAACAGATTATAAGGCGGAAAAAATCGCCCAAATGGTCGGTTTGACAGGTGCAAGTCAGCTGTATCGTCTATTCCGGAAATATGAGGGGTGTACGGCGGGAGAATACCGAAAAAATATGCGAGAGCAGAATATGCAAAGGCAGAATATACAGAGATAAAATATACGGAAAATCACGGAAACAAAAGAAGCGAACGCATAGAAAAGAAGAAGGCAGGTGAGGCATTCACCTGTCTTCTTCTTTTGGCAGTTGGTTTTGTCAACCTCTTAGGTTACTCGGCCTCAGGAGCGCCTACCGGGCAGGTAGAAGCGCAGGCACCGCAGTCGATGCAGGTATCCGCGTCGATTACGTACTTGTCGTCGCCCTGGGAGATTGCGCCCACGGGACATCCGTCCGCACATGCGCCGCAGGAAATGCAAGCATCCGAAATCTTGTATGCCATACTGAAATCCTCCTTCTAAATGCTGATAGATTAAGCGTTTTCGCCTGTCTTCATTGTATTACAAAAAAAACGGGAATTCAAGTATAAAAACAGATACACAGTTGAAAACAGATGAAGGAAATATGTGGCAAAATGGCCAATATTTTTTGATAAAACCCAGCATATCTTCGGCAAAACACCGAAAATATAGTTGACAAAAGAAAAAGTTTGTGATACATTGCTGATATAAAATAAGCATAAGCAAAGAAAAATTAGTTTTTGCTTGAATATGGAAAAGGGAGGGAGAAAATTTGGTTCGATATTTACTGCGGAGAATTCTGCAAATGTTGATCGTAATGCTTATTATTTCTTTCGGCGTATTTATGCTGGTATCCCTTTTGCCGGGAGATGCAGTCTATGCTATGCTGGGCGATACGATTTCCCAGGAAACTTATGATATGGTCTATCATGAACTGGGTCTCGACCAACCGCTTCTCCTGCGTTATGGAAACTGGATGCTCGGTGTGCTGCGAGGCGATTTTGGTACCTCTTATCAATTTCATATGCCGGTGGTGGATTTATTAAAGACACGTGTTCCAATCACTATCTTTTTGTCGATATTGGCAACCTTGATTGCTATGCCCTTGGGTGTGCTTTTTGGTGTCATTGCGGCTGTACATCGAGGGAAAAAGATTGACACGGTAATTACACTCACGGCAAATGCTTGTTCCTGTTTACCGCAGTTTTGGATTGGAATTTTTTTGATGTATATCTTCTCTGTGCAGCTGGGCTGGCTTCCTTCTTTTGGATTTACCTGGCCGTGGGAGAATTTTGGCCAGCATATTTTAGAACTTATTATGCCGATTATTTGCTTGTCGATTGATGGGATTGCGGGCATTGCCCGTCAAACCCGTTCAAGCATGTTGGAATCTATCCGGCAAGACTATGTACGGACTGCATGGTCGAAAGGTTTGACGGAGCGGTCCGTCATCTATATTCATACATTAAAAAACAGTATGATTCCCATTGTAAGCCTCCTAGGCGTGCGTCTGTCTTATATGGTGGGCGGCTCGATTTTTGTAGAATCCGTATTTTCTATTCCTGGCATGGGGAGTCTTCTGGTGCGGGCGATTACTTCCAAGGATATCCCAGTGGTGCAGGCCTGTGTTCTTTTAACTGCGTTTGTGACTTGTGCAGCCTATATTTTGACGGATTTACTGTATGTCCTGGTGGACCCGCGAATCAAATTGACACAGAAGGACTAGGGAGGGGAAGAAGATGGCAAAAGAAAAGAACTACCGTTACGAAGGTATTAGTAGATTTTTCCGTGCCATGTTTGGACGAAAAATCGTCATTATTTGCACTGCGATTGTTCTGATCATCATTGTTCTTGCCATTTTGGCACCTGTGATTGCACCTTATGATCCGGCGGCGACGGACTACTATCACATGTCGCAGAAACCGAGCATGGAGCATCTTTTGGGAACGGATGCCCTGGGCCGGGATGTTCTCAGCCGATTGCTGTATGGATCGCAGGTATCGTTAATTGTAGGCGTGATTGCCGTTTTCGTTGCGTGCGTGATAGGCTCCCTGTTAGGAATGTGCGCGGCTTATTTTGGAGGGGTTGTGGACGTGGTGATCATGCGGACAAATGAGGCTCTGCGTTGTGTGCCGGCCGTAGTGCTTGCCATGGCTTTGGTTTCTGTGTTTGGCGGAGGCGTCCGCAATATTGCGATCATATTGGGTATTTCTACGGTTCCCGGCTATGCGCAAATGATGAGGGCGCAGGTTCTTTCCGTAGTGCGCCGCGATTATGTGACGGCAGCGCGTCTGCAGGGCAACAGTAGCATCCGTCTTTTGTTTAAACACATTCTGCCCAACTGCTTATCACCCCTTATTGTTATGATGACGCAGCAGGTGGGATCGACGATCCTCTCAGAGGCGGGTTTAAGTTTCCTTGGCGTAGGGATCAGTGTACCGACAGCCTCCTGGGGGACAATGGTTTCAGAAGGAAAGGCGGTATTATTGGAGAATCCTATGCTGGGCTTGATTCCTGGCTTTTGCATCGCAGTACTGGTGATCAGTCTGAATACCATTGGCGACGGTGTCCGTGACGCGTTGGATCCGCATCTGCGCGGAGAAATCTGAGGAGGAAATGGCGCATGGAAAATCTTTTACAGGTAGAAGGGATTAAAACAGATTTTATTACGACGGGTAAACGGGTAGAAGCGGTGGTCAATGCCTCCTTTGATCTGAAAAGAGGCGAGATTATCGGTATCGTCGGAGAGTCGGGCAGCGGGAAGTCCGTAACCATGTTAAGCGTGCTGAAACTTATCAATCCGCCTGGGCGTGTGGTCGGAGGGGATGTGCGTCTGGCGGGTATTGAAGAGAACATTCTCTCTTTTGATTCAAAGGGAGAGAAAATGCGCAATGTGCGAGGCGGACGAATCGGAATGATTTTTCAAGAGCCAATGACATCGCTGAATCCTGTGCTTACAGTGGGATATCAGATAGCAGAAACAATCCTTACGCATAAAAAATGCAGTAAAGCGGAGGCAAAGCAAAAGGCCATCGAAATGATGAAGGCTGTGCGGATCCCTGATGCGGAAAGACGTTATAATGCATATCCCCAGGAATTTTCCGGGGGCATGCGCCAGCGCATTATGATTGCCATTGCTTTAGCTGCTGATCCCGATGTCCTTATTGCCGATGAAGCGACCACTGCCCTGGATGTTACGATCCAGGCGCAGCTTTTGGAAATGCTCAAAGAATTGGCCCAGACACGGGGGGTGGCTGTGATCATCGTGACCCACAACATGGGTATCGTGGCGCGGTACGCAGATCGCATCTATGTGATGTATTCGGGGAGCGTCGTAGAGACGGCGGAAACCGATGTGATCTTTGGCTGTCCGGAGCATCCGTATACCAGGGGACTGTTGGCGGCTATACCGCGGCTGAATGACGCAAAGGATCGGGTTTTGGTGCCGATCGACGGTCTTTTGCCGGACGCCTCCAATCGGGCGCCTTACTGCGCTTTTTATGAGCGCTGTCTTTACCGAAAGAACAGCTGCGCAAAAATGCCGATACCGAAACTGACTGGAATAGGAACGAATCATTTTGTGGCTTGCCATTTAACGGTTGCCGAACGTGCGGCCAGGCAAGCGGAGCTATTGGAGAGAGAACAGAGAAAAACGCCGAAAAAGCAGATCCGCGAGGAGACGTGTATTGAGGTGCGGAATCTTACGAAGAGATTTGCGGTCCGTGCGGGACTTCTGCAAAAGACAGTCGGATACGTGCATGCGCTGGAAAAAGTTTCTTTTGCAATACGCAGGGGAGAGACGCTTGGCGTCGTGGGAGAGTCGGGTTGCGGGAAATCTACGCTGGCTAGGCTGATCATGCGGGTCTATGCACCGGATGAAGGAGAAATCCTTTTTCATGGCAGGGATATAGCCCATGAAAAAGAAAGAAATTTAAAGGATGTACGAAGGGAGGTGGCAATGGTATTCCAAGATCCGTATTCTTCCTTGGATCCGCGGCAGACGGCAGAGTCGATTGTGGGAGAGGCGTTGAAGATTCACCATCTTTGTCCGGATAAGGAAGCATATGGCAAACGTGTCAGTGAGCTATTCCGGCTGGTGGAGCTGGATCCGGAGCTAAGAAAAAGGGTTCCCCATGAATTTTCCGGAGGTCAGCGGCAGAGACTGGGTATTGCGCGGGCGTTGGCAGCGAGTCCAACGTTGATCATCTTTGACGAGCCGATTTCGGCGCTGGATGTATCCGTCCAAGCACAGATTATTAATCTGCTGGAAAAGCTGCAGGCGCAGCTGGGGGTTTCTTATATGTTTATCGCTCATGATCTGGCAGTGGTCCGCCATATCAGCGATCGTATTCTGGTCATGTATCTGGGACAGGCAGTGGAGATAGCTTCCTGTGAGAAATTATATGAAATGCCGCTGCATCCATATACGCAGGCACTTCTTTCTTCTGTGCCGACAGCCGATCCGGTATTGGAACGGACACGGCAGCCGTTAAAACTGGGAGGAGAGATCCCCAGTGTTTTGAAGCGGCCGAAGGGATGCCCATTCAGCGACCGTTGCCCCAAGGCTATGGAATGCTGCCATATCCTGTCGCCGGAGCTGGTTGATATGGGGGAGGGGCATATGGTAGCCTGTCACTTGTATGGGGGAAAATAAAATAAGCTAGTTTGCAGGAGGCTTAGGCCTTGCTGCCGGCTATAAATCACAAAAAAGGAGAGAAGGTAATGAAAAAAGTCGTAGCAATGTTGCTTATCCTAGCCATGCTTTTGGCCACGGGATGCAGTCAGGGAACAACTGAAACTACACAGGGGAATGAAACGTCTGCTGAAGCCGCAGTTCCTACGGAGATCCAGGAACCAGAGGAGGCAGGACAGCAGCAGTATGGGGGGATATTCCGTTTTGCCATGTTCTATGTAACGAATACATTCTTTACGCCGGAAGGCTCCGGAAGTATGAAGTATTTCGTGACTCCTTCTATCGAACCGGTGGCAAGGGAAAATGAGGACGGAAGTATAGAGCCTTTCCTCGCGGAAAGTATGGTCTGCGATCCGGATAATCTGACCATGACCATCAAATTGAGAGAAGGAATTTATTTCCATGACGGTTCGGAGCTTACGGCAGAGGTTCTCAAATGGAATCTGGATTACGCTATTGAGGCTGGTAAGTCTTCTGCCTTGAGTAATCCGACGGAAATACGCGTGGTTGACGATTATACCGTAGAGATTCAGTACGATACATGGTCCGTATCCTGGCAGTCCGATATGCTCAATGTCCTGGTCTATTCAAAGCAGGCTTACGATGAGCACGGGGCGGATTGGTGCGCGGTTAATATGATCGGCACAGGGCCCTTTATTATGCAGAGCTATACGGTAGATGACAGGATCGTTTGGACGAAGAATGAAAATTATTGGCAGGAAGGCAAACCTTATCTGGATGGGATGGAGTTGATCTGGATTTATGATACCGTGTCTTCTGCGGCTGCCTTTATGAATGGTGAAATCGATAACTTTGACACATCGGTGGCGGCTGCCATTTCCACAATGGAAAATGCGGGCTATACAACCAGTGCGGCCAATTTGACCGCAAACTGCACCTTTGGCTTCGCTCTTCCTAACAGCCAAAAGGAAGATTCGCCTCTTTCCAATCTGGACGTCCGAAAAGCGCTGCAGGTAGGCGTAGATTGGAATGGAGTGGCGATTGCTGCCACCGGCGGATACGGCTATGCTTCCAACCAATTGGGTAATTCAGATGCATATAACTATGATGCCTCACTGCCGGAATTGGAATATGATTTGGAAAAAGGCATACAGATGCTGGCGGATGCAGGATATCCTGACGGTTTTGAGACTACAATCTGGACGATCACCAATAATGCCACCAATCTGGCTGCGGCGACTGCCCTGCAGGCAGAATTGAATAAGATGGGAATCACGGCTAACATGGAAGTTGTGGACACTAATGTCATTACGCCGATGCGTGTGAACGAAAGTCCGGAGGGCTTCATTGTCCTGGGAATGTCGCTCAATCGTGATATGACCAGTACTTTAAACCAATATTTTTCACCGGAAGGCTCGTATCATACGCATATGATAGCATTCTCTGACGAATATGTAGCGGCATTGGAAAAGGTTAATAATGCGGCAACAATGGAGGAACGTATTGAAGCATTGAAAGAGGCCTGCGGTTTGCTGACAGTAGAAGAGGCGTTGCTGTATCCTGCTTTCTATATGCCTAAGATGCAGTATACCCAGGACTATGTGCACGATTCCGGGCTTAACGCTGTTTCGGCTTTCCAATGGACGCCGGAACTGCTCTGGATGGAAGAACACTAATTTTAAAGTTTTATGAGAGAAACATCCTGCGGGGACGTGCGCGTTCTCGCAGGATGAATGGAAATTTGGCTATTTATGTAGTATAATATCAGGAGGAACCGAAGATATGTCTAGAGTTTTGGAAGGGAAAAATGCGGTGATCGTCGGTGCTGCAGGCGGAACCGGAAGCGGCTTTGCAAAATATTTCGCCGCGCAGGGAGCCAATGTTCTCTGCAACGATGCAGGCTTTGCTATGTCGGAAGAAATGGGCGGAGATTTTGATGTGACGAGGCCGGGGCCGGAGGAGGCGGATCGGATTACAAAGGAGATCGTTGATGCTGGAGGCAGGGCCGTGGCGGATTATGAAGATGCGTCTACTTGGGACGGAGCAAGACGGATTATAGAGCACTGCGCAGATGTTTTCGGCAGCTGCGATATCGTGGTGCACGCTTCGGTGGTTTCCCGCTTGGCAAAGGTGGACGAAATGACCGAGGAACAGTGGAATCTGGTAATCCGTCATAACCTGAATACCGACTTCTATCTAACAAGGCACTCTTTTCCACTGATGAAAAAACAGAAATTCGGGCGGCATATTTTTATTGCAAGCGCGACAGTCCGCGATATGTGGGGAGCGGCAAATTTTGCGGCGGCTTCAGGAGGGCGATACAGTTTTATGCGTGATCTCGCGCTGGAAGGCAAAGATTATCATATTACAGCGAACTGCATCCAGCCATATACGCAGACCAAGACCGGGGAGCGTCCCGGAGGACAGCAGATGCTGGTGGAGCGCAGCCAGGCTCTGGGTATTCCGTTAAACAAAAAGGAAAATTTTGATCTTTTGCCTCCGGGAGAAACGAATGCGCCGCTTGGAGCTTATCTCTGTACAGAAGCGGGAGAAATTTTCAACGGGCAGTATTTTGACAACCATTTGGGCCGGATCTGCATTTGGAGCGTACCTTTGGAGCAGAGATATATTTATAAGGACATCGATAAATATGGCTTTTGGACGCAGGAAGAACTGGCGGATATTATGCCGCGCACTCTGTATCAGTCGGCGCAGAAGCTGTTTCATGAAAGAAATTAAAAGAACGGGAGACAAATTATATGACGGCACGCGAACGCCAGGTTTATCTAATGATCAAGGAAAATCCGATGATTACCCAAGAGGAAATTTCAAAAGAGTTGGGGATTTCCCGATCAGCCGCCTCCGTACATATCAGCAGCCTTTTGCGGCAGGGGGCCCTTCGCGGGCGAGGCTATGTTGTAAATGAAGCGGAATACGATGTAGTGGCAGGTGTGGCCAGTATTGATATTCTGGGATTGATCGATGGGGAAATTTCCGATTCCGTCAATGAGGATATTGAGAATTATCAAGGGCGTATCAGCGTGCGTTACGGTGGGGCTGCCTATAATATTGCAGAGTATATTACCCGATTGGGCGGCAGTGCGCGGCTTTTGGCAACGATGAGCAACGATATTTTCGGGCAGCAGCTGCGGGGATACTGCGAGGAGATTGGGATCAACGTAGACGACTGCCTGACCATGCATGACGATTCACAGGCCATGATGCTGCAGTTTCGCAGAAATATGAGCGATCATAATGAGCATAACGTGGGCATTTTAAACCACGATTCGTCCATTGCGCGGTTGACGCCGGAATACTGCCACAGTAAAAATAAGATGTTAAGCAATGCGAGAAACATTATTCTGACTGATATTCTCAGAGAGGAAACGGTCTCCTATCTGCTTTCTATTGAGCGTCCGCAGAGTTGGCTCGTTTTTTCGGGAGCGATCAGCCGCCTGGAACTTTTACGCCCCTTTGTGGGCGAAGTAGATCATATATATATGAATCTGCAGTCTGCGCTCAGACTGGCAGGTATAGAGTCCAGTGAAAGTTATGAGGCTGGAGTGCTTCGTTTGATGAAGATGGGGGTGCGGGAGGCTTTTATTTCCTGCAACAATCAGTACGTGCTGCATGTAACGCAAAAAGACTGGAAACAGTATCGTATGATAAATGGCGTAAAGGCCGGAAGCGAACGTGGAAAGGATGCCTTTGTGGCAGGTTTGATTTGTACGCAGGACAGCGATAAAAGTATGGCAGATCGTATCCGTTATGCAGCGGCTTGCAGCCGGTTGGCAGTCAGCAATGATTTTAAGGAGGATTACGCATTAAGCGACGAGGCGGTGGAGCGTTTGCTTGCTGCAGAGCGCTCATAAATCCGTTTGCGGCGCAATTAAGGAGGCGAATTATGGCTGAGCATATGGTTATAAGCCGGCTGCATCAGCATAGTGCGAAAGTAGATGGTTTTTGGCGCACTTGGCGCGTTTATACACCGGCGTCCTATGATGGCGCACAGCTTATGCCTGCGGTGCTGACGCTGCATGGCGGGGACCATGCGTTGGCCCATGAGCGAACTACATGGCATCTGCTGGCGGAGAGCGAGGGTTTTCTTGTAGTATATCCCGAGGCGCTGACGGATGGGGTTATGTGGAATGCCTGGGATTGTTTGAGCCGTAAAGACGGCAGGCCGGATGATGCAGCATTTTTGAACTGGCTGATTGATTGGCTGCTGGAGGCATATGCAGTAGATCCGGCGCGAATCTATCTTCATGGGCAGTCGATGGGAGATATGATGGGAACGCATTTTGCTTTTATTTATCCGGATCGAATTGCCGCGGCGGCTCTGTGCTCCGGCCCGACGAAAACGAAATGGTGGCTGACAAAAGAAGGTCAGCCTCGTTTTTTACCTTCAGGTTCTTGCCCGGTTTTGCGGCTGCATGGAGAAAACGATGTGTTTCAGGCATCTTCCCTGCAGGGAAGGGAGGCTTGGCTTTATAAACGACAATGTCATATAGATATCAACGATGCGTATTGGATTACAGCAAATGACTGTGATGCTGCGTCTTTCGTAACAACAAAGGATAGAAATATCGTTTTGTATGCAGGGAAAGACGGCATAGATTATATCAGCATGACGGTCTGCAAAGGCGAACATCGTCCGCCGCTGGAGACGGAAAAGGAAATCTGGGATAATCTGTTTTTGCGATATCGCTTGGAAAAAGGGACACATGTGCGGACAAAGGCTGAACCGGTATGGAGGCCCGATGCGGGAGCGATTGCGGTAGCTGTCGGATCAAGCAAATGTTGTTATAATAACCGGGTTTATTCTATGTCTGGTCATGTTCCGATCGTCAGAGAAGGAGTCCTTTATATTGATGCGGCTGGTCTGCGTCCATGGCTTACGGAACTTGTATTACCGAATGAATTGAGAAAAGCAGAAATAGACGGGGTAGAGATGGTGCCTTTTACGGAGCTTATGGAGGCGAATGACTATGCAGCGGCACAGGAGTTTGGCGCGGGGTATGCCGCTTTGCATACATTTACGCTGAGTTTTGATTTGGCTTATACGATCCGGCGTTTCTTGGGGGTGCAGCCTGCGCTGACGATGAGAGAAGCTTTTGAAAAAGAAGATGAAATCTTTCGTATCCAGTGTTTGGATAAGGGATTTGAACCGCCTAAGAATAGGCTGGAAGAGATTTGGATCTGGGGGCATACGATCTAAAAGGCGGGGAGGCATCGCGGACAAAAAAGATAAGGAAATTTTGCCCCCTTGCGCTAAAAGAAATTTCATGATATCATCAAAGGCGCAGGAATGAAATTTGTCTGTTTAGGAGGAATTCATATGACGATTACAAAGGATATGCTCATTGGCGAGCTTTTGCAGCTGGATGCCGGTGTGGCTCCAGTGCTGATGGGCGCAGGTATGCACTGCGTGGGCTGCCCCGCTTCTCAGGCTGAGTCTCTGGAGGAGGCTGCCTTTGTACACGGCATCGACCCCGACGCCCTTCTGTCTGCCGTCAACGAGTATTTTGCGGTAAAAGAAGCATAATTTAGGAAGGATAGGCCTTCCGAAAAAATGAAAGAGAGGATGGTTTGCCGCCCGGCGGGGCAACAGGCCATCCTCTTTTTGTATGAGTTTGTATGAGCAAAGAATTGCCGGGGAACGGATTCCTCAGGATTTTGCTTATGCAAGCTTTGCCAGTTTATCCAGGGCGCGGGTCGCCAGGATCACCTCGCCGTGTTCCTCGCAGTAAGCCAGGGTGCCTCCCCGATCTCTCTGCGGTACCCCGTATTCGGAAAGGGTGTTGCAGATGCGGCGGAAGGCGTCGGCGTTGCCGGAGGAGAAAACGCAGAGGTAATACCGGCCGTCGGAAGGGTGCTTATAAAGGCTGCTGTGAACCCGGATCGCCCCTTGCAGGGCACTTGCGCTTTCAATGGCTGCATCCAGGGATGAGAAGGCGAAAAGGCGGTATTCCGGAATCTCGGTTTTAGCGGAAGGAGCGCCGGAATCGGCGCCAGAGGGGGAATCCTCACTAGCTGTGAGTCCCGCACCCTCCAAAAGCCCGTTGACCAGCTCCGCGGACAGGCTGCCTGCCTCCCATTCGTCCTCCTCCGTATAGGGGGAGAAACGGGAAAAACGGGTATCCAGCTCGTCGGGGTCTTCGACGCGGGTGACAATCAGCATAATGCTGTCTGCGGACAGGGGAATGGCCTCCACCATCAGAGGGGCATTGTCTACCTCAAAGCCGACTTCATCCGCGGCGGCCTCGATCATTTCGTGAAAAAGGCGGCGGGCCTTCTCACTGCCATAGGCCAGTTCGCTGAGATCAATCTGGCGCTCGGCCAAATCGCCCCGGCTCAGTGTGCAGCGGATTTGATTTTCACTGATTCGCTCTATTTTCAAAAGATCACTTCCTATCTTATCAGACTTCCTCTCAGAATCTACAGACCGTATCCGCGGTAAAATTTTTGCAGCGCAAGATCCGCAGCACGGATACGTCATTACCATAGTATACCCAAAGGCATCCGGAATGTAAAGTAAAATCCTCACTTTTTCGCACGGAAACAAATTGTTTCCTTCGGTCTGCTTGAAGTCGGACGAAAATGGGAATAAGATGGGAGCACAGAGGAAGGCGGAACCATAAAGCGGGATCCGCAGGGAAAGGTTTGGGGTGTTGCAGGCTGAACGTTTTCCGTACTTTCAGACGCCGGAGGTGATACGAATGAAAAGAGAGCCCGAACATCGTCCGCAGGACGGACAGAACGGGGAAGACATTCCACTTATGGAGCAATTGAGAAAGTATCAGCGGGCCGGTGTGGAAATCACGCTGGAGGATGTACGGCTTCCGCTGGAGGATATTGCGAAAATCTGTGCAGTTCAGGAGAAGGGGGCGTATATGTGTGATTTTATAGCCGATGAAAACGACTACATTGTCCGGCTCAATTTTGAACGGGTGAAGAACGGGGAAGAAGACCTGCAGGGTGAGGAACGGCAGGACGAAGACCCGTATGACGAAGGCCTATAAGACGAAGCTCCAAAAGGCGGGCACAGATTCAGGATGTGTGCGGCCAGGGCGGCCGGTTTTCTTTTGCCATGACGCCATCTTAAGGTTTTGTCCCATTGAAAGTCCGATGCATCTATGCTACAATGATTCTACGGGTTTAAGCCGACAGAAATGGAGGACTTTTATGAGGAACATACCTAGAAGATGGATACCGGCGCTGATCGCCATTGTACTGATTGTGATCATCTGTGCCGTCGCCGGTTTGGGATATATTCGCGAGCGCTACACCCCGTCCACGGAGAGAGCGGATCTGAATGAACTGTTTCAGATTACGGCAGCCGATGAGGCGGCGGTGGTTCTAAACGACCTGCTGACGGAAGAAAAGGCGAAGCTTTACGAGGGCGAGGTCTATCTGACCTATTCCTATGTGACTTCGTCGCTGAATAAGAAGGTATATATCGATGAACGGGAACGGCTTTTGCTGTACGCCCTGCCTGACCGGGTTGTGCAGGCAGCGGAGGGGACTTCCCTGGCGGATATGGCTGAGCTGGAGGCAGCGGAGGGAAAAACGGCCCCTGTCTGGTTTGAGGAGGAGGGAACCTATTATGTCTCGGTTGCCTTTGTCAGCCGGTTTACCGACCGGAATTTCCAGTATTTAGAGGAGCCGGCCAGGCTGTTCATCGATGATTCGGAAGGAACCATGCGGCAGGCGGAGGTTCAGGAGGACACCCAGGTACGCCGCCTGGGCGGTATCAAGAGCGAGATTGTGACGGATGTGACGGCCGGTGCGCAGGTGGAGATCCTCGATTCCATGGAGGAGTGGAGCCAGGTGCGCACGGAGAACGGCTTTATCGGTTATATAAGAAACGATACGCTTGGCGGGGAGACAGTGGAGGAGTATACCTCAGATTTTGAAGAGCCGGTGTATACCAGCCTGACTAAGGACTACGACGTCTGCCTGGTCTGGCATCAGGTTTTTGCGCCGGATGACAACAATGATCTCACCTCCCTTCTGGAGGAGGCCCGCGGGGTAAACACCATTGCCCCCACATGGTTTTCTCTCAGTGACAATGAGGGGAACTTCACTTCTCTGGCGGATGCGTCCTATGTGGAGACGGCTCACGAGATGGGGCTGGAGGTCTGGGGGCTGATTGATAATTTCAGCGCCGACGTAAGCTCCTACGAGGTTTTATCCAGGACCAGCACCAGGACGGCCCTGGTGGAGAATCTGACCCAGGCAGCCCTCGACTGCGGACTCGACGGCATCAATGTGGACTTTGAAAGTCTGACGGAGGATGTGGGCCCCCATTTCGTAGAGTTTATTCGGGAGCTTTCCATCGCCTGCCGTCGGAACGGCTTGGTTCTTTCCGTGGACAATTATGTCCCTACGTCCGGAACCAGCTACTACGACAGGGCGGAACAGGCGTCTGTGGCGGATTATGTTATCGTCATGGGCTATGATGAGCACTGGAGGACCTCGGATGCCGGTTCCACAGCTTCCCTTCCCTTTGTCCGTTCCGGCATAGAGAATACTTTGCTGGAGGTTCCGCAGAACAAGCTGATCAATGCAATGCCTTTCTATACGAGGGTATGGGAGTTTGACGCCAGCGTGCAGGTGCCCCAGGGGGAGGATCCCCTGGCAGCCGAGTATGTGATCAGCTCCACAGCGGTGGGAATGGACCGGGCGAGAACCCTTCTGGAAGAGGGAGGGGCCGAGCTTACCTGGAATGACGAAATAGGACAGTATTACGGGGAATATGAGCAGGATGGTTCGCTGTACCGCATCTGGCTGGAGGACGCTGCGTCGCTGCAGGCCAAACTGGATGTGACGGCAGCCTATGATTTGGGCGGCATAGCCTTCTGGAAGCTGGGATTGGAATCCTCAGAGGTCTGGCCCGAAATCGAAGCTTATATGAACCGGTGAGAACAGAAGCGCAATATCATAAAAGAGACAGGCTCCCATTTTACGGATAGGAATGGGGCCTGTTTTTTTCGTACGGTATTACCCGGCAGGCGTCTGCGTTATCGCGGCGGATCGAGAAATATCTTTCTCGGTCCGCACATATTATTGTCATAAGGGAACGATAGGGGCGGACAATGCGAAAGGGTATATTGGAGCTGGGCATGGGCCTATTCATGGTGCTGATGACTGCCGTGGTCTTTTACCGGCTGAATCAGGGCCTGCCGGCGTCGGCGGAGGCTGTCGGATATGTGGTGGTGTTAGACGCAGGACACGGGGGCAACGATCCGGGGAAGGTGGGGGTGGACGGAACGCTGGAGAAGGATATAAACCTAAGCCTGGTATATAAGCTGAAAGAAGTGCTGGAGGCTGCCGACGTGACGGTGATATTGACGCGGGAGGAGGATCACGGCCTCTACCAGGACAGCGATACAAATAAAAAGCGGGCCGATATGGCGGCCCGCTGCGCATTGATTGAGGAGAGCCAGGCGGATTTGGTGATCAGCATCCATCAAAACAGCTTCCACGACGAGGCGGTAAAAGGAGCGCAGGTTTTTTACTATACCGGCTCAGAGGAGGGGGAGAAGCTGGCCGAAGAACTCGAACAGAGCTTTCGGGAGGTTATCGGGGAGGAAAACACCAGGCAGGCCAAGGCCAACTCCGAGTATTATCTGCTGCTCCACACCTCCTGCCCCACAGCGATTGTAGAGTGCGGTTTCTTAAGCAACTGGGAGGAGGCCGAAAAGCTGGCGGATGAAGGATACCAGGAAAAATTGGCCTGGGCCATCCATCTGGGGGTGCTGGCCTATCTCAATGGGAGATAGGCTTATCCCAGGGCGTCCTCATAGATATCTTCCACTGCCTCTGCGAAGTGGCTCTTGTCAAAGGTGGCCGCAATTTCGGCGCTCCGCCGGCTTGCCAGGCGGCGCCAGTCAGGGTTCCAGAGGATGGCGTTGATTTCCTGGACAAATTCGTCGGGAACGGTGTACTCATAGCCGTTGCTGCCCTCCTCGATCACATCATCCAGGCAGGGATCCTGGCGGCAAACCAGGGGGAGACCATTGGCGGCCGCTTCAATATAGGTCAGCCCCTGGGTCTCGCTGGTGGAAGCGCTGACAAAGATGTCGCCTAGCTGGTAGTAATTCTGCACCTCGGAAGGAGGAACCATGCCGGTGAAAACGACATGGTCGGAGACGCCCAGCTGTTCGGCCTGCTTTTCCAGCTGCTCCCTGGCAGGGCCGTCTCCCACAATCAGGAAGGTGAGCCGATTGTTGACAGCCAGGACGGAGGCGAACAATTCCATCAGTTCTCCCAGGTTTTTCTCCGTGCCCAGGCGTCCGAGGTTGATGAGTACCTGATGATCCGAAGGGATCCCCAGTTCCTCACGTCTTTTCATGCGTTCCTCCGGCGTCAGACGGTGGCGGTAGCGGTCGATGGAAATGCCGCTGGGAACGACCTGGATGCGGCCCTGCAGGCCGTACTGGCGCAGGGCATTTTCCACCTTGCGGGTAGGGGCGATCACCGTATCCACATGTTTAAGCCGTCTGCGGGAGAGGCTTGCCACCATGCGCTTGCCCAGTCGTTTGCTGGGAATTACATAGGTGACATACTGCTCGTAGAGGGTGTGGTAGGTATGGATCAGAGGGGCGCCGGTCGCCTTGGCAATGTGCTTGGCAAACTGAAAGCTGAAAAATTCACACTGACTGTGGACGATATCGGGCTTCCAGTCGATCAGTTCCCGTATGTAGGCATTGTGGTAAGAAACCGGCATCCGCACGTCGGGATAGACGATGCCCAGAGGGATGGACTTGATATAGTAGACATAGCCGTCCTTCCGGCTCTTCAAGTCGGATGATAACGTCAGAATGCGGACCTCGTGGCTGCGTTTTACCAGTTCTTCCCGCAGGTTGCGGACGGAGGTTACGACCCCGTTGGTGTCTGTTACATATAAATCTGTGGTAATCAATATTTTCATATGAAGCTTCCTCACCTCGTTGTTTGCGTTTTGCATTTCCCTTTTATTCACTCTAACATAAATTTAGCATATTTTTATATGGATTTCTTTAAGATTTATAAAAGTTTTTACGAGATTTTTTTAACGGAATGCTAAGGAGCGCTAAGGAAATGTGAAAAAGCGTTTACAAAAAGACTTTGTTTGGTATATAATAGGGCTGTACGGCGCTGCTGTTAGATGGATGGAGTCGAAGGATGACCGTGGGGACAGAACGTGATACGGCCTGAGAAAGAGGCTGCGCCGGTTAAAAAGAATAAGAGAGTCAAGCTGAGGTGGCTTATGAGATATGTGATGAAAGGCGGCAATCCCCTGGTGGGGGAGGTCGTGATCGGAGGAGCCAAGAACGCCGCGCTGGGAATCCTGGCGGCTGCTATTATGACAGATGAAACGGTGGTCATCGAGAACCTGCCGGACGTCCGGGATATCAACGTATTGCTGGAGGCAATACGGGAGGTCGGAGCGGTGGTGGAGAGAATGGGTAAGCACACGGTGAAGATTAACGCGCGCAGTATCGGTTCTGTCACGGTGAACAATGAATATATTAAGAGAATACGGGCGTCCTACTATTTGCTGGGCGCACTGCTTGGAAAATACCGCAGGGCCAGCGTAGCCCTGCCGGGAGGCTGCAATATCGGCAGCCGTCCCATCGATCAGCATTTGAAAGGGTTCCGTGCCCTGGGGGCCACTACGGTGGTGGAGTACGGCATGGTAAATGCAGAGGCCCCTAGACTGACCGGCGGCCATGTATATCTGGACGTGGTGTCCGTTGGCGCTACGATCAATATTATGCTGGCGGCTTCCCTGGCGGAGGGGAATACGATTATTGAGAACGCAGCTAAGGAGCCTCATGTGGTGGACGTGGCCAATATGCTCAACAGCATGGGAGCCAATATCAAGGGGGCCGGCACCGATGTGATCCGCATAGCCGGGGTGCAGAGGCTACACGGAACGGAATATTCGATCATTCCCGATCAGATTGAGGCGGGCACCTATATGGTGGCTGCGGCGATAACGAAGGGGGATGTGACAGTCCGCAATGTAATCCCCAAGCATCTGGAGGCGATCACGTCCAAGCTGCTGGAGATGGGCTGCGAGGTGTCGGAGTTTGACGACGCCATCCGCGTGGTGGCCAAGACCCGTCTGAATCATACGAAGGTCAAAACCCTGCCCTACCCCGGTTTTCCGACAGATATGCAGCCGCAGATTTCGGTGGCCCTGGCCTTAGCCAGCGGCACCAGTATTGTGACGGAAAGCATTTTTGAAAATCGATTCAAATATATGGATGAGCTGGCGCGGATGGGCGCCAATGTGAAGGTGGAGGGCAATATCGCCGTCATCGACGGAGTAACCCGTTTTACCGGGGCGGAGGTCTGCGCTCCGGATCTGCGGGCGGGAGCTGCCTTGGTGCTGGCCGGACTGGCTGCCGACGGGTGCAGTGTCGTTGAGGACGTGGAATATATTATGCGCGGCTACGAGCGTTTTGTCGATAAGCTCCAGGAGCTGGGCGCTGAGATCCGCGAGGCGGATACCGATAAGGAGGTGCAGAAATTCCGGCTGAGCATAATCAGCTGAGAGGCTGCGCGAAGAAAATCGAAGATATAATAGGGCATAATAGGAGAAATAAAAGGAGAAATAAAGGGAGACCGTCCGTAAAGTGCAGGACAGTCTCCTTTTTATCGTCATTATCGCTTTATTTACTGGAAAGAGAAAGATGGCCGATCCAGAAATTCAATTTGTACATGGTTATCTGTATAAGCATGTTTAACTCGTGTTATCACCCTAGATAATTTGCTGAATTATCGGATATGTGAGCCCTGCATTGATTTGGTCACGGATGGATGTTTGAAAAGGCAACCGGAATATAAAGTTGGCTGAAAAATTCTGGCTGTCCATTTTCAGAAAAATAGGTGCAGTCTGCAATCAAAAAGGGCTGTTCTGTCACTATAAGTTGATTCTTTTCCAAAAAGCGAAAAACATGCTCTAAGGAACCGGATTTTAATCGATTGTCTCTAAAGTGGTGTATTCGGGTCTGCAGGCAGAGCGGAATATGCCGAAAATACACAGGAGAAGAGAGATCGATGTTAAGGCGGTAAGCATAGTCGGCGGAAATCGCCAGTCCCATAACTAAACTTTCCTTTCCGCTGCTATATAATCCTTCAGAGAAGAAGGGCGAATAGTTCTTGGTGAACATAGCTTTGCTGACCCAAGAATGAAGAAGAGATTCCTCTTCTTCCGCAAAGGGGAAGCTATTTTCATCTTTCATATAGTCCAGAAAATAAAAACTTTGGTCTGTCAGTAAATGACAGGAACAGAGCTCCCTGGAAAGATTATGGATGGTTTCACTTTGCTGACAAGTGATTTCATATAGCAGGAGTTGTTCCTGAAGGGCCTGGTGCTGTCTTTCCTTGAGATCATCGAAGAATTTACAGTATTGCGAATAGGAAAGGGGAGAGAGGAGGCGTTCAACCTCCTCCAAAGTGCACCCCATATTCCGCAGATATCGGATGGCGATGGCCTTGCTGACAGAATCGGCATCGAAACTCCGATAATGGCTGTCAGCGTCTTTTTCTGCCTGTAAAAGTCCCATGTTTTCATATTTCCGAATTGTCTGCGATGTAAGTCCGGTTAGTTTAGAAATATTTCCTGTCTTCATGAATCACCTATGTTCGTCGGCAATATAGCGGGCGCAGAGCATGCCGGAAGTAAATCCCCAGCCATTGGCTACACCTCCGTAGGTGGAATAAGCCTTTTTTTCAGTAAACAAAACGCCCATGCAGTCGGTTCCAACGGCATAAAGCCCATCTATCACATTGTTATCTTGATCTAAAACCTGGAATTTTTCATTTACATTAAGTCCTCCTGCTGTAGTATAGCAATAGGGAGTACCAACGATACAGTAATAAGGTCCTTCGGAGAGAGGTGACAGGTATTCCGCGGCTTTTCCGAATTCTTCATCGATACCGGAAGAACAAAAGGCGTTATATGAATCAACGGTCTCTTTTAAGATTGAAGGCTCCATGCCGAGTTGCTCTGCTAATTCATCAATGGTGTCTGCCTTGAAAGCAATTCCATTTTCAATGGCAGCATCCATAACGTCATAGATGTTAGAGATCGGTGTGTCTTCCGGGATAGCTCCCTGATAGCCTAAGTAAATGCTGGCAGGGCCTATGGGCGTACAGTCAAAGCCATTGTCACGAATGGAATTTATTTGATCGGTGCTCCAAATACTATAAAACTGAGGGCCGGCAATCCAGGAGTTGAGCATGGACAGAGCTTCTTCGGAAGTAAAACGAACCCCGTCCTTGTTGACCGCAAGGCATTTTGGAGAAATGCTCATATAAAGAGGAGCGTCTGCCTCTGACCATACTACAGGCTGGGCGTTATTGCGTAGGCCAATTTGCCCCGACAGTTCGTGCGTCTCAAAACCCGTTAGAAAACGAGGAGTGCCGGCATTGTGTACCATAGGAGCAATGCCAATGTTGTAGGTACCGGCACCTAAATCAATGGCGGACTGAATCATTTTTCCATCGTTTGTCTTCAGACCGTATACACTCCATTGGCCTTTCAGATCATAGTATTCGTCGGACAGGTATTCCGTAGTCATTTCTCCGTTTCCTGCAAATCCTCCCGTGGCTAGAATCACATGGTCGGCATAGATTGTATATTTTGTGTTAGTCACAGAATTATAGGCAGACGCGCCAATCACAGCTCCGTTTTCATCTGTCAGCAGTTCGGTTCCTTCTGTTTCCAGGTAATAGTTGCCGCCTTGCGACGTAAAATATTCGTATAGAGTATCAAAGTAAGGCATGATGCGAGCGGTAGCTACGTCTATAGTATAAGGGTAAAACTCAAACTTAACTAGGAAAGGATCATTTTCAGTCAATCCACTCAGAGCGCGGGGCGAGAAATCAAAGCCCATTTCATCCAGCCAGTCTAAAGTTTCGCCGGAATGATTGAGAAGAAGGTCTACCATTTCCGTTTTCTCATCTCCCTCTGTGTAGGTCAGCCAATCCTCCCGTAGCGCTGTATGATCTACGTAATCTTGACCATCATTATTTCTGTTTTTATGGTTTTCGGGATTAACAGCAAACATTTCGCCTGTGCAGCTGGTAGTTCCGCCATAGCGTCCCATCTTGTCAATGGCGATAACATCCAGTCCGTTTTCGACGGCACTGACGGCAGCGGTTGTTCCGGATCCGCCCATGCCAATAACGAGGACCTGGGTAGTAAGTTCCTGAGAATTAGCCTCGGGCTGTTCTATCGGCTGGTAAAAAGCAGAGATGCTTTCTTCGCTGCTTCCCCCAGCAGCAAGGGCTTGGCGCAAAGCCTGCTCCACAGCTGCTTTAACGCCAGCGCTGCTGCTGGTTGCGCCGCAGATAGAGTCGACAGCCAGAGACTGCGTTTCTAGTACGCGGGGAATCAGCAGGGAAATAACGGTTTCCATAAAATCCATTGTGTCGCCGGTTTGGGTGGGGTCAACAGAAATATCTAGGATCTGATTTTCGCTGACCGTAACGGCAGCTTTAATCTTACGGCAGAGCGAAAACCCATAGGCCTCCCCTTCATAAGTACCGGGGGCCATTGCAACGGTCTGCTCGTTTGACAAAAGACCAGCCTGAATCATTGCATCACGAAAGGCTTGCTTTATTGCATTGCTGGACATGGTTGCTCCGGAAATCCCTTCTACTTCTGGTGTGCCCTGCGCAAGAATAAGGGAAGGAAGCTGCTCGATTGCCCGTGTGCCAACCCCCTCGCTTTCATCCGGGCCGCTGGCCTCGGCATCAGTCATTTTTCCATTTTCTACAGTGATCGTAACGGTAACATCGCCCCCATATCCTTTGGCAGTTGCTGAGTAAGTATCGAAGCCGGAAACCGCAGTGTCTTCCTCCGCCCGGGGCTCTTCCTGTACCTGTGCGGTAGCTGACGAAGCGGGGGTATTGGTTTCTGTGCTGCAGCCGGACAAAGCGGAGCTGGCCAGGCAGAGACAAAGAAGCAGCGGCAGTAAGCGTTTTCTCATTGCGAATCATCCTCCTTTTTCTTTGTGAAACGCTTTGCAGGATAAAATCGATTTACATATGATATGATTTTATCAATGTGTCAAATTCAGTATAAACTCGCTACCGGATTTCGAGTCAAGATTTTTTTGACAAAATGCAGAATAAAATAAAAACAAGAGCTGCCGAAATTTCCTTAGCAGCTCTTGTGAGATTTGTTGATATAATATTTTTAACAAGGCTTAAAAGATGGGTTTTGATAATTATCTATATCGGTGATCAGATATTGGGCATCTTGGCCGTGGGCATCATCAGAACCCGGCCGCTGCCGCGGTATACGTTTACCAGGCCTTCGCCGGAAGCGGCGGAGCCGATCAGACTCTTGCCGGAACGTTCGACCGTAAAATTCAGGCTGTTGCTCCAGGCGATGGCATAGTTGCCGTCTATTTTCAGTACATCATTGTGCAGGGTAATCTCGATCAGTTCTTCCTTCGGGCAGTCGGATTCGATGCAGAAGGCCCCGCTTCCGTTCAGGCTCAGATTGAAAAGGCCCTCGCCGCCGGCTATAGCGGAGGAGAGATTGGAGCGGGCCACGGCCTTCTGCTTCAGGCTCGACTCACAGGCCAGAAACAGGCCGTCATCCAGGACGACGGAACCGCCCCAGTCCGCCGCGTCCATCAGGATAAGGTATTTATAGGTGGGCTCCAAGACCAGGAGGCCGTCGCCGGTGTATTCCGGCTTAATGGCGGATTCGCCGGTAACCTTGCCCCGCACTGCTTTGCCAAAAAGATCGCCGACGCCTTTCACGCCGGTGGTGGCGTTTACATTGCCTAGCATCCACTGCATAGCCCCGGCCTGGATCGTAACGTGGGCCTTTCCCAGGTCGCAGACCAGCTGGCGCTTTCTTACGTTCATCTGAGAGCTGTAGTAGGCGGTGATGGCGGAGCCGGGAGTTACGCTTAAGTCCCTCTGGTACTCAATAATCTGGAATGCGCCCAGTTCGCCAATGATTTTGACATCGTCGTTGTCGGTGAAATTGCGGATTTGATACATGGCTTACCTCCTGTTTTTTGAAATGCGTCACATAATATGATGCAGATTGCGGGAGCACGCAGTGCGGAGCCCTAAAGGACTAGCTTCGCGTCGCAATCTGGTATCATAGGGGTCAAAATTCTTTTTGACCCCAACATCATAATATCATTATAGAGGAAACTTTACCGATTCACAATATAAAACCTGCAAAAAATTTATTTTTATCATTTTTTTAACATACCTTACATTTTTATGGCGTAAAACGATTCCCATCGGCGAATACGCAGAGAGCGCGGGCAAAATACAGGACAAATGCAAGAAATGCAAGAAAAAACAAAAAAAGGACTTGCCAAACGATAAAAAATGTGTATGATAGTAAACGTACCCTTCCGACGGGACATCCGCAGGAGGATGCAGCCGAAAACCAAATAAAAGTTCTCTTATTCAGAGTGATGGAGATACATAGGATCTGTGAAGTCACGGCAACCCCTGAGACATGGAAGGTGCCAACCTGAGCGAGCAAGTCGAACAATAAGAGGATTTGAAACAGTCGCACCTGATATCAAGTCCGCTTAGCGCGGACTTTTCTTTTTGCGCGATACGCAGCGAAAAGGAGAGGAGAACCGATGAAAATAGCTTTTTTAAAAGGAAAGAGGTACCGGCGGCGCGGGGCGGCGTTTTTGCTCGCCTTGGCCCTCTGCCTCCTGGCGGCCGCGGGCTGCGGGCGGAAGGAGGATTTTTCGGAAAAACCGAAGTATTTAAAGTCGGCCACCTATTGCAGCGATGAATGGGTCGTAAACTTCTGGAACAGCGAGAGCGACCATCTGGAGGAGGAGCTTCGCCAGATTGCGGAGGATGGATTCAACAGCATCATTCTGGTGCTGCCGTGGCGGGAGTTTCAGCCGGAGACGGAGCCGGTTTCCTACAATGAATACGCCCTTGCAAAGCTGGACCGGGTGATGGAGGCCGCCAAGGCCCAGGGCCTGTGGGTCAGCCTGCGGGTGGGCTACACCTGGGACTATTGGGATGACGGCACCGATGTAAGGGCTCGTTTCCGGGAAGTGATGTGGGATGAGACGGTGCAGAAAGCCTGGGACGATTACGTAAAGACAATCTACGAGCGGGCCTCGTCCCACGGCAATCTCTACGGGGGCTTTATCACCTGGGAGGATTTCTGGAGTTTTACTGGCTACGCGTCGGGGCTGGGAAATACGCAGGAGAGCGTGGAGCTGGCAGAGCTTTCCGGTTATGCCGCTTACCTGCGGGAGAATTATTCCCTGGAGGAAATTTCAGCTCTCTACGGCGAGGAGATGGCTGACTACGAAAGCCTGTATATGCCGGGGAAAACCCAGCCGGCCCTTGCCCTTTTGTATGAGTTCTTTGACCAGTGGCTGAATTCTTTCCTGGCTCACAATCAAGAGATCTTCCCCGATCTGTCGATGGAGGTGCGGATGGACGCCGACCAGGTCTATGATGCGAACGGGGAGATGTACTGGTACGGCCACGAGGTTACGTATTCCTGCCAGGACGCCTCCTATACGGCGCTGATGTACGGCGTTCCCATCGGCCATCTGAACCAGGGGGAGAGGATTACCGCCGAGGAGGCCCTGGCCAAGTCGCAGCAGATGCTGGACCAGGTGCTTCAAAATACGGACGGAAAGCTTCTGTATATCGAACAATTCCTGTATATGGACAATACGCCGGGGTTTGAGAACAACGCCCAGGTGCTGGACGATCAGGTGGACGACTATATTGTGGCCATGGCCGATGTGCTCCGCGACCGGATCATGGGCTACGGAGTTTGGGCCTACCGAAACTACGGCAATAACCTTCTGTACAACCCCCAGTTTGCCCTGGGCGAAAACGGCTGGCAGCTGGAGGGCGGGGCCGAGGTGACCGAGTACAACGGTTCCTCCCAGGCCATGCTCCCGGCAGGAGGGACAATCCGAAACGACGTAGCCAATGAAGGCAGCGCCACCTATCTGCGCTTCACGGTGAACGGCGAGGAGGAAGTCCAGGTGACGGCAGCTCTGGGAGCGGAGGAGCAGACGGTGACAGCAGGCGGAGGAGAGCTCGTGGAGCTGACCTTTGCGAATGGAGGAACGGGACTGACCTTTACCTCCGACGGTCTGTGCTATATCGACAATGTGAAGGTTTATACCCGCGTCCAGGAAGGACAGCTCTATGACCTGGACGGAAACGAGGGAACCTGCATCGAGGCAATCCGCACCCTGAACCGCAAGCTGCGCTGAGGCGGCAAAGACAGCAGCCGAAAACGGCAGCCATTCCAAATTACAACGATTTTTCACTATAATAAATCACAAGAATTACAAGGAGACAAAGATGGAGAAAAGATTATTTACTTCCGAATCTGTTACTGAGGGACATCCCGATAAAGTCTGCGACGCCGTATCGGACGCGATTCTGGACGCTCTGATCGAGCAGGATCCGATGAGCCGCGTGGCCTGCGAGACCTTTGCCGGCACCGGCTTTGTCATGCTGGTCGGCGAGATCACCAGCAAGGCTTCGGTGGACATGCAGGCCATCGTGAGAAAGACCGTGACCGAGATCGGTTACGACAGCTCCGACAAGGGCTTCGACGGAAATACCTGCGCGGTGATGCTGTCCATCGATAAGCAGTCCCCGGATATCGCCATGGGCGTGGACCGGGCCCTGGAGGCGAGGGAGCATCTGATGTCCGACGAGGAGCTGGAGGCCATCGGCGCCGGCGACCAGGGAATGATGTTCGGCTACGCCACCAATGAAACCGAGGAGTACATGCCCTATCCGATCAGCCTGGCCCATCGGCTGACCCGCCGCCTGGCCGAGGTGCGCAAGGACGGTACCCTGCCTTACCTGCGTCCCGATGGAAAGAGCCAGGTGACGGTGGAGTATGACGAGGCCGGAAAGCCGGTCCGTGTGGAGGCCATCGTGGTTTCCACCCAGCACAGCCCCGAGGTGAGCCAGGAGCAGATTCATGAGGATATCCGCCGCTATGTGATCGATCCGGTGGTGCCCGCCCATATGGTGGATGGGAATACCAAGTATTATATCAATCCCACCGGCCGTTTCGTGATCGGCGGACCGGCCGGCGATACGGGGCTGACCGGCCGCAAGATTATTGTGGATACCTACGGCGGATATGCCCGTCACGGCGGCGGAGCCTTCTCCGGCAAGGACTGCACGAAGGTGGATCGGTCCGCTGCCTATGCCGCCCGCTACGCGGCAAAAAATATCGTGGCCGCCGGACTGGCCGACCGCTGCGAAATCCAGCTGTCCTACGCCATCGGCGTAGCCCGTCCCACTTCGGTGATGGTGGACACCTTCGGCACCGGCAAGGTATCCGATGAGCGCCTGGTGGAGATCATACGGGAGAACTTTGACCTGCGTCCCGCCGGAATTATCCGCATGCTCGACCTGCGCCGCCCGATCTACCGCCAGACCGCAGCCTACGGTCACTTCGGCCGCACCGACCTGGATCTGAGCTGGGAGAAACTTGACAAGGTTTCGGACTTGAAAAAATACCTGTAATGTGAGAAAATAGGTATCGAACAGCCGTGCGCAAAACGGAGCATTGGGAAATACCTGACTAAAAAGGGCCTGCGGCAAAGCCGCGGGCCTTTTTTGGCCGGACGTCCGGTCTGAATGCATCCGGTCTGGGTGCGTCCGGCATTTGCGGCGGCGAAAATACGGATAAGGATGGGGAGAATAAAAATGAGATATTGTATCGGAGTAGATGTGGGCGGCACTACGATAAAGTTCGGGCTTTTTAGTGAGGACGGGCATCTGGCGAAAAAATGGGAGATTCCGACGCAGACAGAGGGCCGGAAGGAGAAGCTGTATGCGGACATCGCAGCCTCCGTGCGGGAGGAGACGCAGAAAGAGGGAATCGCCCTGACAGAGCTGGCGGGAGTGGGAGTGGGAATCCCCGGTCCGGTAAAGAAGGATGGACAGATCGGGGCCCTGGTGAATCTGGGCGTCTACGATGTTAATCTGGATCAGGAGCTGCCTGCCTTTTTGGATGGCATCACCGTCCGTGCGGTCAACGACGCCAATGCGGCGGCCCTGGGCGAGATGTGGCAGGGCGGCGGCAAGGACTTCGACAGCTTAGTGCTTTTGACCCTGGGAACCGGCCTGGGCTGCGGGATTATCGAGAGCGGCCGGCTGGTAAGCGGGAGCTTTGGCATGGGCGGCGAACTGGGCCATATCCAGGTGGAAATGGACGAGAAGGAGGCCTGCAACTGCGGCGGCCATGGCTGCCTGGAGCAGTACGCCTCGGCCACCGGTATTGCCCGGGTGGCGAAGCGCATGCTGGATTCCTGCGATACGGAGAGTGTGCTTTGCGGCAGGGAGGAAATTACGGCCAAGGATGTGCTGGACGCAGCCAAGGCAGGGGATGAGCTGGCGGCTGCATCGACGGCGAAGTCGATGGAGTATCTGGGAAGGGCCATGTCCTATGTATCCCACATCACGGATCCGGAGTGCTTTGTCATCGGCGGCGGCGTCAGCCGCGCAGGGGAATACCTGCTGAACGTGATCCGGGAAAAATACGTGAGCTATTTCCATGTCCAAGAGCCCCAGGCAGAGATTCGCCTGGCCGAGCTGGGAAACGACGCCGGCATCTACGGGGCGGCGAAACTGATTCTGGGTTAAAGGACGGGAAACGACAGCGATGGAAAGACAAAAGAAGACGAAACCGAAGACGAAACCGGTGGACTGGAAACGCTTTTTTGCCTACTACCGCCCGTATCGGCTGATGTTTGCGGCCGATCTGCTTGTGGCTTCCTTAAGCGCGGTGATTGCCCTGGTGATTCCGCTGATTGTCCGCCATATTACCGGGACGGTGATCTATTATGAGCCGGCGCAGGCCCTTGCTGCCGTCCTGCGGCTGGCGGCGATTATGGCCGGGCTCATTCTTCTGGATTTTTGCTGCAGCTATTTTATCACCTACTGGGGCCATATGATGGGCGCAAAGATCGAGAGGGATATGCGCCATGAGATATTTGAGCATCTGCAGAAGCTATCCTTTACCTTCTATGATAATCAGAAGACCGGGCAGCTGATGAGCCGGGTGACCAACGACCTGTTTGATATCACGGAGCTTCTGCACCATGGGCCGGAGGATCTGCTGATTTCCGTCGTCAAGTTTGTGGGGGCCTTTATCATCCTGCTGCGGATCAACTGGAGGCTGGGGCTGGCGGCCTTCGCCCTGATACCGGTGATGGCCTGCTACGCGTACTTTTACAATGGAAAGATGCGCCGGGCCTATAAAAACAACCGGGCGAAGATCGCCGACGTGAACGCGCAGATCGAGGACAGCCTGTCCGGGATCCGCGTCGTGAAATCCTTCGCCGGGGAGTCCATGGAAATCGAAAAATTCGACCGGGGCAATGAAAAATTTGTCGAGAGCAAGAGGAGCACGTATCGGTATATGGCCGGCTATAACTCCGGCCTCAACGCAATGACCAACCTGATCACGGTTATTGTGGTGGTAGCGGCTGCCCTTCTGATCACCAGGGGACAGTTTGCCGCCTCCGATCTGGTGGTATTTGTCCTCTATATTTCGACCTTTACCGACCCGGTAAAGAAGCTGGTAAGCTTTACCGAACAGTTTCAGAGCGGCATGTCCGGCTACGACCGTTTCCGTGAGATCATGGAAATCGAGCCGGATATCGAGGACCGGCCGGGGGCTGTGGAGCTTAAGGATGTGCGGGGGGATATTTCCTTTGACCACGTATCCTTCCACTACGAGGGAATCAAGGAGAACGTGCTCCGGGATCTGAGCCTTCATGTAAAGGCCGGGGAGTATGTGGCCCTGGTGGGCACCTCCGGTGTGGGCAAGTCCACTCTGTGCAGCCTGATTCCCCGCTTTTACGACGTGACGGCCGGCGCGGTTCGCTTTGACGGGACAGACGTGCGGGATATCCGCCTTGCCTCCCTGCGCCGCAACATCGGGATTGTGCAGCAGGATGTGTATCTGTTCGCCGGGAGCGTCCTGGAAAATATCCGCTACGGAAAGCCGGACGCCAGCCGGGAGGAAATCATCGAGGCGGCGAAAAACGCCAATGCCCATGATTTCATCATGGAGCTGCCGGAGGGGTATGAGACCGATATCGGCCAGAGGGGCGTGAAGCTCTCCGGCGGCCAGAAGCAGAGGCTGTCCTTAGCCCGTGTGTTTTTGAAGAACCCTCCTGTGCTGATTTTTGACGAGGCCACCTCGGCCCTGGACAATGAGAGCGAGAGGGTAGTGCAGGAGTCTCTGGAGAGGCTTGCGAAGAACCGAACCACCTTTGTCATCGCTCACCGCCTGTCCACGATCCGCAATGCCCAGAAGATTCTGGTGCTGACGGAGGAGGGCATCGCCGAGTCCGGCACCCACGCGGAGCTTCTGGAGAAAAAAGGCGTATACGAGAAGCTGTACCACATGCAGTTTTAAACGGATTCCCTGAAATGGCTTTTGGATTAACTGCTTGAAAAAATGCAGGCATCGTAGTATACTTTTAACGATAAAATCTGGTTGCGGCCATCAGGGCGGACCTTATGCCCGCAAAGCGCGGGCGATATATTATTAGGAAGAAAGGACGAAATTCCCATGAGCGTAGAAAAGGTAAATAAATATAAAGAGGAAAAGGCAAACCGCAAGGAAACTCTGGCCAAGCAGAAGAAAAAGGCCAAGGCGGTGAAGGCCGGGCTGATTACAGGAGGCGTCGTCATTGTGGCTTTGCTCGCAGCAGCCATCGGCCTGACAATCCGCAATGAGCGGATCGCTTATCTGAATTCACGGCCCGATTACAATACCACCGCCATGATATTGGG
>CALWRE010000219.1 GCA_944383835.1 uncultured Lachnospiraceae bacterium
GACTCGGCGATTACATCCATGTGGCTGTTGGTGTAGACCCGGCGGGAGATGGCGATGCGCACCAAATCAATCTCAGGGTAGTGAATAACGCCGTTCTTATCTTTATAAGAGAAGGCGGAGGCACCCAGTTCAGAGGTGCGAATTCCGGCCTTCAGGTAGAGATCTGCTGCCAGACACAGGCCCGGGAACTTTTCCGGAGCGATGTCCTTATAAAACTTTCTGGCATCAAGATATACTCCGTTGCCGCCTACGGGGCGGACATAGGGCACGCCAAACTCGTCCAGCCGCTCGCCAAGATATCGGATTTGGCCGATTCGGCCCTTCAGGTAGCGATAGTCAGAACCCTCATAGAGGCCCACGGCGATAGCGGCCAGATCGCGCCCGGCCAGACCGCCGTAAGTACAGTGGCCCTCGTAGCTCATATTGTCCACCCAGGCCACATCGTAAAGCTCTTTGCTGCGGCAGACGAAGAAGCCGCCCATATTGACCAGACCATCCTTTTTGATGCTCATGAAGGCCAGGTCAAAGTAGGAGAAGAGCTCCCGGCTGATGTCGCGGATGTCCTTGTCCTGGTACCCGGGCTCCCGCTCTTTGATAAAATAGCAGTTTTCAAATACCCGGGCGCAGTCGCACACATAGGTCAGGCCATACTTTTTGCAGATTTCCGATACCGCCTTGATGTTGGCCATGGATACGGGCTGGCCGCCGTTGGAGTTGCAGGTGACGATCATCTGCACGAAGGCGATGGACTCCAAATCGTGTTCCCGGATAAATGCCTCCAGCTTACCGATATCCATATTTCCCTTAAAGGGTGCTTCCGTGGTGGTATCATACCCGACAGGCTCCAACAGGTCGATGGCAACCGCTCCGTGGGACATGGCGGCGGCGCGGGTGGAGTCGAAGGCCATATTGGCCAGCACGTATTTGGCCTTGGGGTGGTTGGGGTAGTACATCCGGGCCAGGAGCTGCTCCGCAGCCCGGCCCTGGTGGGTGGGGATAACGAACTCAAAGCCGGTCAGATCTTGGATTGTCCGTTCATAGTCGTAGAAGCAGCGGTTGCCGACATAGGACTCATCGCCGGTCATAAGTGCGGCCCACTGCCGGTCGCTCATGGCGGAAGTGCCGGAGTCCGTCAGACAATCGATATAGATATCCTCCGCTTTCAGCATATAGAGATTCCAGCCCACGGCCTTTAAGGCCTCCCAGCGCTCCTGGGGGGTGGTTTCCTTCAGCATTTCCACAGCTTTAATTCGATAGGGCTCGGCATATTTGGAAGAACTCACGTGGACCAACTCCTTTTCAAATAATACGGACAATGTCACAGAAGGAATCCGAACAACGTAAACAAGATGACGCAAAGCGCCCCGTCGATCAGACGATAGGGCAGGATCCCCTGGGAGACCTCAACAGGATTGACACCGTTGGCGCCTGCGTTTTCCAGTGTCATGTCAGACAGGGGGGAGAGCTGGTCGCCCCACTGGGCGCCACTGTAAGTGGCGGCAAAGGTGAGGAACAGGTTGGCTCCGGTGGCCACGCCCAGGGGAAGCGTGATGGGAAGCATCATGACCAGCGCGCTGCCCAGGCTCCCCGTAGTATAGCTGACGAAGGCGCCAATGACAAAAATCAGTACGGGGAGCAGGGCGGGCGGAATTGTTCCGCCCAGAGTAGCAACAATAATATCGTTGAGTCCGGCCGCCGACATAGATGCGCCGTAGGCGAAGGCAAAGGTTAACAGCAGCAGAATGGGCACCTGCTCCATGATGCCGTCGATCAGCAGGTTTCCCATATCCCGTATTCGGATTGAGCCGCGTATAGCGGCGTAAATCAGGCCTGCCAAACATCCAATGATAGCGCCGGGAATCATGACAATCTCGCCGGCGGAAAGTGAGAAGGCCAGCATGCCGATGATGAGCCCCGCCAGGGGAATAAAGAAGGCGCCGAAATCAGCCTTGACATCATCGCCGCCCATAACGTCCATGACGGTTTCGTCTCCTGCCAGAGGGTTGACAATGCCCTCTTGCGCCTGCTGCTGATAGCGTTTCATCACACCGAGGTCGGGGATAAATTCCGCTGCGGCCAGAATGGCGATCAGGATGGCCAGCCAGGTGTGGAAGGAGAAGGCGATGCCCTGATAGAAAAAGGAGACGGGTGAAACCTGAGGCAAATAGGTCCCAATCATGCTGATACAGAACAGGAAATAGGTGCCGTAAGGGATGGGCGTGCCCAGATTTGGCCCGATGCTCTCCGAGATGTAGGCGGATTTCTGGGGGGATAGCTTCTGCTGCTGGATAACCGGACGCAAAATTTTGCCGGTGGCCAGGTTGGAGATCAGGTCATTTGCCAGAGTCAGCAGCACGGACAACGCCACCACCAGCAGACCTGCCTGCCGACGGGAGGATACGGTCTTATTGGCCCAGATGGCAAAGGCCTTGAAACCGCCGCCCCGCTTCATGATCACCAGCAGGACGCCAAGGACGCCCAGCATGACCAAAATGAAGCCGTTGTTGTTGACACCGGCCACAAAGTAGTCTGAAAGATGATTCAGGAAGTGGACACCATGGTTACCGGCGCAAAAGTAACACAGGCCGAGAAACAGCGCGAGGATGGCGTTTTTGGAAATAATGGCGATTGCAATGGTGAGGATCGGTCCGAAGACGGTCCACAGACCTTCCATAAATTCCCCTCCTTCTAGCGTGAAATTGAGAAGGATGCGCGCTCCTTGCCGGCCGGCTGTGACAGCGATCTCCTTTTCGGGGACATCTTAGCACATGGGAAAAAGCAGAGGCAACTTTGAAACCGTACAGGGAGATTGTGCTGCTGTTCCTGAAATGCGGCCTGATTTTGCACCGAATTTAAAACAATTTGACCAAAACGGTTCCCTTTGCTATAATACCAACAACGAGGGAGGTGTTGGAGATGCTGCTGGAGGATCGCATCAACAGTCTCCAGGAGACAAACCCCTTTCTGCCGATGCACCAGATTATCACTATTCTGGTGAGGGAGGATATTCTCGATTGCCGGATCCAGCCCGGAGAAAAGCACAGCGAGGAGCAGTGGGCCAATCTGTATCACACCAGCCGCACCACCATTCGAAAGGCGCTGAATGCCCTCCTGGAGGAGGGGTGGCTTGAGAAAGATGATCGGCACAAGGTCAGCATCAGCCCCTTGCATCGGGAGGATTACTTGGACCTGATGGACTATCGCGCCATTATTGAACCCGCTGCCTGCCGGCTGGCTGCGCGAAACCGGGATACGTCAGATCTGAAACGGCTGGAGGAGGCGGCAGAAGCGGGGAACACACCTGACGCAATACTTCTTTCCGACAGTGATTCCCGCTTTCACCTGGCGATTTTTCAAGCCTCCAAAAATCCATATCTAATCAG
>CALWRE010000220.1 GCA_944383835.1 uncultured Lachnospiraceae bacterium
AGCACCAGCACGGGGATGCCCTGGATCAGCCGGATAAACACCGCCGTGATCCCGGAGGCAATCCTGCTGCGGCTGCGGCGCAGCAGACACAAACCAAAGCCCAGCACCGTGCCGAACAAAGCAGAAAAGATCGATATGATAAACGTAACGGCCAGGCCAGAGAGGATCATTTGCCACCGGTTTTCCTGGATGAAATTCTTATAAAAGCTGTTGCCCAGCCTGGTCCAAAATCCCGTTTCCTCTGCCTCTACGGACATGCCCATATCTTCGCCCCTGACCACCAATACCGTGCCGCCAACATAATGGGTGGAGGGGAAATCGATGCTTTCTTTCCGTTCATCGGTGATGCTGATGGAGCCGGACACAATATCCGCCCGTCCGCTGCTCAGCATCTGGATCAGCGAATTGAAGGTGCTCTGGGTAATTTCCAGTTTCATCCCCAGTTCTTTGGCAATGAGCGAAACCAGTTCCACCTCATACCCCAGGGATTCCCCGTTTCCGCCTACATAACTCATAGGCTCCAGTGTAGAGTCATGCGCATACCGCAGGGTGCCGTTCGGCGCGTCGTATTCTCCCACATCGATGGTCTTCACACTTTCGTCGGCGCCCAGCCACTTCTCTCGCAGGGCATCCAGCGTACCATCCTCCGTATATCTATCAATGATAGTGCTGATCTTATCTGTCAGTGGGCTGTCTTTTTGCAAGCCCAGGCCGTAGCTGTCGGGAGCCACCGTTTCGGGGAATATCATCAGATCCGGCTGCCTGGCCACCGCCAGCTGGGCAATGGGCATATCGGTCACTACGGCGTCCAGCGTACCCGACTGCAGCGCAAGAAACAGGGCGGAAAAATCATCGTAATACTGATATTCACAGCCGCTGACAATGTCGTTCACAAGCTCGTTATGAATGGTACCTGTCACTGCCCCCACCGTTGTACCGGCAAAATCCTGCAGCGTCTGGAAACGGACTTGGTTCTGTCCTGTGTTCGCCACAACCGCCACCACGCCGCCGGTATAATTAGGATCGGAAAAATTCATGCTTTCCGCCCGTTCCTCCGTCACAGTCAGGCCAGTGGCCGATAGATCGTATGCCCCGCTAGCAAGGCCCGTGAAAATAGACGCAATCTCCGTGCCGGTCACTTCCAGCCCGTAGCCATAGGCCTTGCAGAAGCGGACCATGATATCAATATCGTATCCAACGATCTTATCATCCTTGATATAGGTGAATGGCGCAATATCCGTTTTTACCGCCATCCGGATGATGCCGTTCTCTGCAGGGAAGGACGTCCAGTCTTCTACAACTTTTTTGGATTCATCTGCTCCCATCCAGATCCCGTCGATTTCCTCCAGCGTGCCGTCCGCCTTGATTTGTGCCAAAAATTCGTTATACTCGTCCCGCAATGCAGCGCCGCGCTCTGTTTTTGAAAAAGCGGCGGCATAACTCTCCTCCACCAGCACTTCTGGGAGATAGGTCACCGCCTGGTTTTCCAGACATAAAATGCGCGCGATGGGTTCGTCTATCAAAAAACCAGCGATCTTCCCCTGTTCCACCGCCAGGGCCAGATCCGGAATCCGGTCGTAATACTGCTTATCCGCATCCTCGATCAGATTATCGGTATGGACGTCAAAGCTAGAGCCGGTCATCACCCCGATTTTTTGTCCGTCCAGCTGACGGAGGTTCGTGACAGCTTCATTTTTTGCCGTATTACAGCCGCTTAAGAGCATACACAAAATACTCAGCAGACAGATTACACAGAGAAGACGTGCCTTTGCTCTGGTTGGTTTCATATCGCTTCCTCCTTTTTAGCCTGTCTTTATCTAAAAGCTCCCAGCCGGTTTGCCGCCAGCAGCCTTGACGTCAGCACTCCTGTAATGACCCAAGGAAGGAAAACAGACATACCGTAATGTTCCGCCAATCCCATCGCCAGCACGAAAAAGCCTGCGCCAGCAGAGTGGAGCACAACAGCCCGTCTCCCGATTCCTCCTCGGCTTCGTTGAGGTCCAGCCGTTCGCCGGAAACCCGGATTTCTATGTACATACGGCCTAAGCGGGAACCGCACCGGAAGGTACATCGCGTATCTTCCCCGTGCAAGGGCAGTCACATTTGTGTTCTCCATGATCCATTTCATTTTTTTGATTTCATATTATTTTTTATGTCTCTTCTTCCATCCAATCTACAAACTCGGCGGTGGTATAAGTAAAGGCAATTTCGGTTTTGTCGCCATCGGAAACAAGAAACTCCGTCAGCCCGTATTCCGATTCTCCGCCGCTCCAGTCATAGGTATACCCGAGCCGCGTCCAGGGATAGTCGCTTTCAAAGTAGGACCAGAGGATATTGCCGTCAAACCATTCCTTATACGCTTCATCCCTCACGATAGCGTAGTCGTTTTCCATCTGTTTTGTCACACTGGTGACATAGGCCGGGCGGATCACATCCTCCGGAGAAACCCAGAAGGCGGTAAAGCGGGTATACCCTTCATCCTCATGAACTCCCAAAAGCTGGGCAAACCGCAAATTCCAATTTTCCACCCCATCGTGGTTTTGCTCATACCACGCCTTCATCTCCCCAACAGAGGTGGCCCAGATATCCCCGTATTCTGTCCGGATAGGGCCGCCGGGCTCGCAGGCGTCGTCATAGTCATGCCAGCTCAGCAGCAGCACCCGTTCCCCTGTTTCATCCCATATAACCCGGTCGTCCTCTTTTGTCAGCGTGACCAGTTCGTGTATTTCCTCATCCTCGCTGAAAACCGCATCTGTCATTGCGGCCTTCCACAATGCATCATTGTCTGAAGTGGTTTCCTTGCATCCAGATAATCCCGTCAGAAGCAAAGCCGCTAGAACCAGCGCCGGAATTTTCCGTTTTTTCATCGC
>CALWRE010000221.1 GCA_944383835.1 uncultured Lachnospiraceae bacterium
TATATCTCTATATATTCTGCCCATTTTTTGTCCTTTCATTTTCCGTCGATAGGATATCTGTTTTCTTTATTTTCTAATTTTGGCACAAAAAACCTGTCCTTGTCAAGCCCAGGTCTTTGGCATGATCGCCGGCAAAAATGCGGCGGCATACTGCCAGTAAGCCTATAAGTGCGGAATAAATCGCCATCATAACTTTGCATTTCTAAAACTATGGAAAAGAGTCTGGGACGGGAACAATCTCCTGTCTCGGACTCTTTCTAGAGCTATCTCTTATTCTTGTTATTTCAAATTTAAACGTATTTTAACCGGCCTTTCGGCTCAGGGATTTCAATGCCGCGCTCCTGGTTTACATCAATCCACATTTTTATCGACTCCTCCACCGCTTGCGCTACCTCAGAGAGACTATCACCGTCCGCCATGCATCCGGGCAACTCTGGAACCTCAGCCAAATAGCAGCCGTCTTCTTTACTCCACCAAATAATGACTTCGTATTTTCCCATCGTCACATCTCCATGTATTTTTATGTAGGTCTTCATGAAAATAAATTGCCCTTTACTTTGCCCGATCTGCCACTTCTGTCCATTAACCCTCGTCCACTGCCGGCATCCTGCGCATATACCGGGAGCGTTTGTAATAAATCAAAAACAAAATCGACGTGACCGTCCAGCTCAGCGGATAGCTGACTAAGAGGGTCTGAATTTGATGCGAAATCGGGACGGCGATCAATACCCAGACCACCCGCAGCACGCAGACCCCGGTGCAGGTCATCAGCATCGGCACCACGGAATCCCCCACTCCCCGAAGGGCTCCGGAGAGGATTTCGATACAGACATAGGTAAAAAAGGTCGGCACCAAAAAGCGCAGAATCTCTTCTCCCCGTGAGATGACATCCGGATCGTCAATAAACAGAAGATATACCTGACTGCCAAAAATATATAAAACAACGCTCATCAAAATTGCGGTGCCCATGGCCATCGCCAGGCACTCCCGGATTCCGCGGCGCACCCTCCTGTATTTTTTCGCCCCGTAGTTCTGTCCTACGAAGGTGGTTACGGCAATGCCATAGGCGCTCATCGTCATCCAGAATACCCCGTCGATCTTGCTGTACGCCGACCAGGCCGCAATCGTGTCCGTGCCAAAGCCATTGACGCTGGACTGGATGATGATATTGGAAATCGAATACATGGCCGACTGGAAACCGGCAGGCAGGCCAATCCGGAAAATCCTTTTTACAATGAGGCGGTCGATGCGGATCTTTTTCAGGGTGACGCGGTAAGTGTCCTGTGTCCGCATCAGCACTTCCATCACCAGAACCGCGCTGACAAACTGGGAGAGAATCGTCGCCACCGCGGCTCCCATCACGTCCCAGTGAAAAACAGCCACAAACAAAAGGTCCAGCACAATATTGACGAGGCAGCTGGCGATCAGGAAATACAGCGGCCTCTGGGAATCCCCTACGGCCCGCAGGATGGCCGCCCCCATATTATAGATCAGATTGGGCACCACGCCCAGGAAATAAATCCGGATATAGGTCAGGGAGTAGGGCATAATCTCCTCCGGCGTATTCATCATCCGAAGGGCGGCCGGGGCTCCGGCGAGTCCCACTGCCATTAAGATCACGCCGCCTACTATGGCAAGGGCCAGGGAGGTATGTACGGTCTGGCTCACCCGCTCCTCGTTCCCGCCCCCGTAATATTGGGCGATCACTACCGAGGCCCCCGACGATACGCCGACAAAGAAGCCGACCAGCAGGTTGATCAGGGTACCGGTCGTGCCGCCCACCGCCGACAGGGCCTCCTTTCCCACGAATTGGCCTACAATAACGGCGTCCGCCGTATTATACAGCTGCTGGAAAAAGGTCCCCAGTAAAATAGGAAAAAAGAACAGCAAAATCTGCCGCCAGATTACTCCCTTTGTCTGATCTCTTCCCTCGTGTTTCATTTTAATTGTCCTCCGTATACACAAATAGAACTCTGCGCAGGCGCAGCCCGCATAACTTTTTAATGCTTGCATCACAAAAAGCAGGCCCTATTATAGTACGGAAGATTTCAGCCGTCAATACTCTCTGCCAAGGCTGCCAAATAATCTTTCTGCGGGCTTTCCGCGTCTGAATAGACGCCCGGATCGCTGTAGACGGCGTAGTAGACGGTATCCCCCGCCACGGCAATGTATTCCAGGGAAGAGCGGTAAGCCAGATCAAGCCCCTCCGCCTGCACCTCCTCATATTCTTCCTCTCCGGAGGCAAAGATAGAACTCTGCATCAGCACAGGCACATAGTCCCTGGCCCCCGCCTCGCTGCTGAATTGATAGACGTACTGGTACATCCAGCAGTCCCCTTCCTGCGTCTCCATCTCTTCAAAGGTATTATAGCAGCGGGTGCGCAGGGACCTCCAGGTCTCCACATAGCTCTCTTCTCCGTTCACCGCATTTGCCACCCGCTCCCCCTCCCAGCCCAGGTCCGAAAGAGTCAGGTAAGGGCCGTCCGCCTCCTGCGGCATCGGGTATTCCCGCCGGCCGCCAAGCTGCACGGCTGTTCCCAGCAGGCAAACCAGGCAGAGAGCGGCCCAAGCCGCCATCCCCCTGCGATAGCGGAGGGTGCTCTGGCAGGGACGCCGGTCAAAGGTTCCGTCCTTTTTCAAGCTGCGATGCAGCCGGCCCAGGCGGATGCAACGGTAGATGCAGTTGAGCAGGAAAAAGACGAACAGACCGATTACCAATAAAAGAAGGGCCGTCGCCTCCGTCCAAAGCCGCTGCAGGGAAGTCAGCCAAACCCCTAAAAACGACTGCCCGGCCCCGGCGCCGCCAAAGGTAGCCATGAAAAAGAGCAGCAAAATCATCGAAACCGATATCAGGGCGGAAACATATTCCTTTTTTACCGCCCGCTTCGTCTCCTCCTGTTTTTCCCCAAAGGGCCCCAGCTTGGGGGCAGCCGTCCCCTCCGGCGCGGAAAATACCGCCGTCAGCCCGCCTGCCGCCTCCAGCCTCCAGCCGCAGCCCTTATACAAAGACAGGCGGTCGTCCACCGCTGCATTACGATCAAAAGTCCCCTTTAACGCCAGCTCCACCCGGTAGATCCGCCTCTCCTCCTGCCGGACAAAGCTGTCCAGCCAGAGACCGCGTTTTTTCAGCCCCCAGCCCGCAGCCGCCATCGCATTATAGAGAGCCTCGTTTTCTCCCACCGCATAATCGGCAAAATGAATCCGGTACTTACGGTTGATTGCCGTCTCCCTCATTTGCATTCCTCCTCGTAATCTGATCGGGATATCTTTTCTGATCGGGATATCTTTTTAGCAGTATACCATGTCTTTTTCCGAATGAAAAGCATAAACCCGCGGCCCGCAGGGTAAATAAATGGTTAAAAAAATTTCAGATATCCGATAAATGGATTGTTTTTCATTTTGAAATACAGTATAATAATATCGTTCTGGGCGGTCTTGTCCACCGCCCCGGTAAAAACAAATACGGTTCCTGCGGCATACTCCCGCAGCGAATCCAGAAAGGATGCATGAAGTACAATGAAAAAAACAAAAATCGAAGAAGTAATCGGACGCGAGATCATCGACTCCAGAGGCAATCCCACCGTTGAGGCTGAGGTAATCCTGGCTGACGGTACCGTGGGACGCGGCATGGCTCCCAGCGGCGCTTCCACTGGTGAATTCGAGGCTCTGGAGCTGCGCGACGGCGATAAGAGCCGTTTCGGCGGCAAGGGCGTTTCCAAGGCTGTGGAGAACATCAACACCGTTATCCGCGAGGCCCTGGTAGGCATGGACGCTTTCGATACCTACGCTGTGGACAAGGCTATGATCGATGCCGACGGCACCAAGGATAAATCCAAACTGGGCGCCAACGCCATCCTGGCCGTATCCATCGCCTGCGCCAGAGCTGCCGCTCAGTCTCTGGACATCCCGCTGTACCGTTTCCTGGGCGGCGCCAATGCCAACCGTCTGCCGGTTCCGATGATGAATATCTTAAACGGCGGCGCTCACGCAGCCAACACTGTGGACGTACAGGAATTCATGATCATGCCCGCCGGAGCTCCTTCCTTCCGCGAAGGCCTGCGCTGGTGCACCGAGGTCTTCCATGCACTGCAGAGCCTGTTAAAGAGCAAGGGCCTGGCTACCTCCGTTGGCGATGAGGGCGGTTTTGCTCCCGACCTGGCCAGCGACGAGGAGGCCATCCAGTACATCCTGGAAGCCATCAAGAAGGCTGGCTACGAGCCCGGCAAGGATTTCGTCCTGGCTATGGATGCTGCTTCCAGCGAGTGGAAGGGCGAGAAGAAGGGCGAGTATCATCTGCCTAAATGCGGCCAGAACTACACCTCCGCTGAGCTGGTGGAGCACTGGAAGCAGCTGGTTGAGAAATACCCGATCTACTCCATCGAGGATGGCCTGGATGAGGAAGATTGGGAAGGCTGGCAGCTGCTCACCAAGGAGCTGGGCGGCAAGGTTCAGCTGGTTGGCGACGACCTGTTTGTAACCAACACCGAGCGTCTGGCTAAGGGCATCTCCATGGGCTGCGGCAACTCCATCCTGATCAAGCTGAACCAGATCGGTTCCGTATCCGAGACCCTGGAGGCCATCAAGATGGCTCACAAGGCCGGCTACACCGCCGTAACCTCCCATCGCTCCGGCGAAACCGAGGATACCACCATCGCCGACCTGGCTGTGGCTCTGAACACCTGCCAGATCAAGACCGGCGCTCCCAGCCGTACCGAGCGCGTAGCGAAGTACAATCAGCTGCTGCGCATCGAGGAAGAGCTGGGCGATGCCGCCGTATATCCCGGATTCGGCGCTTTCAACACCAAGCACTGAGTTTAAAAGGCAATAAGGGGGTGCCGTCGGGCGCCCCCTCAGAGGCTGCCAGGGATGGCCTGATACAGCCTGATATGAATATGATACAGGGCCAGGAAAGATTCTCACGAATCGCTCCTGGCCCTTGATTTATTTATTCCATTTTAAATTCTATTGCTCGTTCTGCGGCTCTTCTTACTGCTCTTCTGCCGCAGCCGCATTCCCATCCATTGTATTCCCGTCCTGGCCGGAAGAGGTCTGGGACGCCGCCCCAGGCATCGGCTGATAGGTAGACAGGCAGGCCTCCACATTGGATACATCATCCGCCGCCGTCCCGGTAAGGGTTTTCCAGCTGACCGCGATGCCCAGTACGAGGAACACCAGCTCCATCACCGAACTTTGGACAAGCGTCACCCAGAACGAAGGATCCAGCAGGAACGGAAGGGTCGTAATAAGGGCCTCTCCCACTCCCCAGCCGTATTCGGTAGCCATAATCACAACAAACAGCATATATTCCATCAGGTACATGCTGAGTAAGGACAGCAGAATCAGGATCGGGCCGGCCGCCCGGCTGCGCTTTCCGTTGCATTTCTTATAGCCGAATGCCACACCCATGGGAATCAGCCACATCAGGGCCGCATAGACCCGTTCCAGCAGAAGGATCGTCAGCAGGCTGGGAACCCCGGCCACCAATCCGCCGACCAGTCCGCCGATGATTCCGGTCAGGATGCTCCCCTCGCTCATATTTTGATGGGCGCTGGCGTTCACCCTCTGATGAAGCTCCCGCAGGCAGCCTTCATGCACCGGCATGTAGCCGTCCCCCAGGAAGGCATAGCCATTGCAGCCCCCCTGATGGCAAATAGGGCAGAGAGTTGGAGGCCGCAGTCCATATTCTTCGGCCGTAGAGGCAAAGCGCTCCATTACCTCCCGGAAAGGGCCGCCAAATCCGTTCCGGATCTGGAGGTGAATCTGCACCACAGAACCCGACGCCTGGCCGTTCACCGCATTTCCCAGGCCCTTAATAGACTGGTTCAGGGCTCTGAAAAACTTCATCCCGCGCTTTCCCTCGACGCTCACCGTTATCACAGCGGTCTTTCCCTCCGCCTTCCCCTGAAAGGAACAGCAGACCGGAAATCCCCTGTATACGCCAAAGGCATTCGGCCCTTTCTGCAGGAAAGACAGGGCCTGGGTCTCTATTATGTATTGATCGTAGGTCATTAGGTTGCTCCCCTCCTGTTATCCGTCTTTATCCGCCGGAAGAATCAATAGAGAAGGTAGTTCTCCAGATCCGAGTAATCCTCCTCGCTGATGCCGTAGCTCTCATCGTCCTCTTCGATCTTAACGATCTTCGTCACAGGGTCATCGTATTCGATGTTGTCCACGTAAGTCTCCAGGATATCCATCACGCCGTTGGCATACTCGATCTCACGGGCCGTGTAAGCCTCTTCGTCATTCATATAATCGCCGTGCTCGCCGGCGTCGCTCCTGGCCTGGAAATCATCGGCATAGGCTACGACCTCAT
>CALWRE010000222.1 GCA_944383835.1 uncultured Lachnospiraceae bacterium
GGGCTCCCCGTTGTATATCGGCAGATTGACACGAACAGGCACTCTTTACAGCAATATATTCAGTTTTCAAGGTCCTCAAGATGATAGGGGGCTTTTATTATTATCCTTTTGCCGTTTTAATCATATAATAACGCTGAATTTGATTGGCGGAAAGGAGAGAATGGAGATGCGGGTGGCTTTGTGCGATGACGACAGACAGGAAAGAGAAAAATTCATAGAGGCCCTGCACGGCTGGGACCCTACGCGGGATCCGGAGTGTTTTGCTGACGGCGCCTCCCTGCTGCAGGCGGCCCGTGTATCGCCTCCTTTTACCGTTGCATTCCTGGATATTTATATGCTTGGAGAAAATGGGGTAGATATCGCAAAGAAACTGATGCAGGTTTCTCCGGAAACAGATATCGTTTTTGTCACTACCAGTGAAGATCATGCGGTAGACGCTTTCGCTGTGGGTGCCCTGCATTATCTGGTTAAGCCGGTGACGACAGAGAAGGTAAGAGAGGTTTTTGCGCGGGTATCGGAAAGGCAAAGCAAGCGGCGGCCGGCTGTATTCATTAAGATAGGTCGGGGCCAGAGGCTTATTTATCTGGATGAGATTCTGTGCCTAACCAGTTCCGATCATTACACAGTTATCACTCTGGTAAACGGAGAAGATATTTCAGTTCTGAAAAGCCTGAATGAGATGCAGGCTCAGCTGGATGAGAGCTTTCTAAAGCTCCAGAGAGGATTGATTGTTAATATGGAATATATTGAAAAAATGCAGACAGACAGCTGTCAGCTGCGCAGCGGGGAGACCGTTCTGTTAAGCCGTAGAGAGCGGGCAGCAATTCGGGAGACCTATAATGAATGGGTTTTCAGGCGTCTGTCTCAGAGCAGGGGGTGAGGCTATGGGCTTTTACATCCGGCATAGTCTTGGATTCTTTCTGCAGATTGCCGCAAGCGGCATGCTCTGTTTCCTTCCCTGGGATAAAGAGGATTATCGATTTCCGAAGAAACGCGTTTTAGTGGGAGTGGGAACGCTGCTGTTCGTCCTTTCTGTGCTTTTTCCATGTGCTCTTCTTTTTTCAGAACGGCAGGGAATCCTTAATTTATATGTAATAGGCAACCTCTACATGCTCTGCGCAATCGTGCTTTTCTGCATTTTTTTCTGCTGGGTGATCCGGGAAGATGCAATAAAAAAGATGCTGGTGATCAATCTTGCGGTTGTATATGCGACGGTACAGTTTGTAGTGACCAATATGGCGGGTTCCCTGATATCAATAGAATTGCAGCATGAGATATATCCGCCTCGCATATTTTGGCTGTATTTGATTACTACCGCAGTGATGTTTCCGGTAATGGTCCGGGTGATGCGGCGTACCGTGAAAAGCTATCTGCGGGAGATAGAGCCAAAGCTAATGAAGAAGGAATTCTTCTGTATGCTCACCCTGTCGCTGCTTTGCTTTGGGCTGATGGCATTTTATGATTCGGTCATAAGTTCTTATATGGAGGATTGGGTGCTTTGGAAAATATTGATGCCGCCTTTCCTTTTTTCTCTGCTGGTCCTAGTATTTTTTATGGGCAGCCTTCTGCAGGAGGCAATGCGTCGTATGCGCCATGACCTGCGGCACCATCTGGGGATTTTATATGAGATGGCGAAGGAGAAAAGAACCGGGGAGATGGAAAACTACCTCGCCGAAGTATTGAACCAGACCACCCAGAGAGAGGCAGAGTGGTTCTGCGAAAATATGACGGTCAACGGGCTGCTGCAATATTACATCAGTATGGCCGGGGAGGACAATGTCGCTTGCACAGTGGAGGCACACTGCGGAGAAGTGACGGTGAGTCCGGTGGATATGACGGTCATTCTGGGCAATGCGCTGGAGAATGCCGTACATGCCTGTGAATCGCTCGGAACGAATAAGTGGATCAGGGTTACGATTGGCACTGTCAGCGGTTCTCTGGCTATCTTGATCGAAAATTCTTGTGAAGGCGTCCATCCGGCGCACCGGGAATATAGGGATAATACCTTCTTGCCGGCAAAGGCTTTTCTAAGTAATCGCCCCGGAGGCGGGCAGGGTCTTGTCAGCATTACGCTGACAGCGCAGAAATACGGCGGAGACGTGGGTTTTCGCTATTGTGAAAAGGAGAAAACCTTTACCACGCGGATTCGGCTGAATCTGCATCCGGATGCGGATATTTCAGCGGAGGCATAGCGGAGGGCAGCGGCGGATTATTCCGGTAAGACAGACCGTTTAAACAATAGATGCGATGAAAGAAGAAGCAATAGGGAAAAGATAACGGAGGGAATAGAATGAGGAGAAAGTCTTTTTTGAAACGGATGCTCTGCATCCTTCTCTGCGCGGCAATGTTGTTTACCGCGGTTCCCGCGGAAGCATATGCTGACATTCGGGATACCATAGGCAACAGCGAGGAAGAGAACCAGCAGATTCTGGAGGACCTCAAAGAGATCACCGGGGATTCGGTGACGGCTGAGCAGGCGCTCTTGGAATTGCAGAATATGGGCCTTCTGGATGAGAAAGGCAATATCGTCACCAATGAATCCATTCTGGTGGATGGTTCGCCGCTGACTCTTTCCGAGGTGGAACGCCTGTTGGCCGATCCGCAGACGGATCTGGGCAAAGAGGTTACGGTGGATGGGCAGACGCTGACGCTCAGCTCTATCAAGACCATGCTGGAGATCGAAGAGGAACTGGCTCGTATAGAAGCGGAGTACTTCAATGAAGCCGGTGTGGAGATCACCGATGAGCACAGGGAATCCTATGAGAACCTGATGAGCTACGTAGCGGAAAATGGCTTGGAGCTGACGCAGGAAAACGGCGGCGTGCAGATCAACCACGATGGCCGCATAAAGGTGACAAAGACGGAAAACCTGGCGTCGGATGGCAGTGGGAAGGTGAGTTTCACCTTCCAGCTGGTCGACCGGAATGCGGGCGCGGCCCTGCGGCCGGCGGGCTATGAGGTGACCGTGGATTATGAGACCAGGGATGGTTCTGCCCGTGCCGGCAGCAATTACCAGGCTGCCTCCGGCGCTGTGACGCTGAATGAAGAAAATGGATTCCAGCAGACGGTGGAGATCACTGTCAATGCCCATGACGTGCATTCGGTTGCCGAAGGTTCCTCCGACCAGCGTTGGAACGGGACTCAGAGTTTTTATCTCTATGTGGATAACCCCATGAACGCCCTGCTGGAGGGAGACGTGCGCGCCCAGCTGCTGGAGGTCTCCCTGAACAATGATTACAGCTGGGTGGAAATAGGGGATGTGGCTGTAGAATATGGCATTACAGGCAGTCCAAGCAAAACGGTGAAGGGCGTCGATCTGGGGGCGGCTTCTATCGTGGTGAATAATGATTCAGGCAGGAGAGCGCGGCAGGAGGGGACGAAGACCTTCGGAGGACTTACTGCAGCGCAGAAGGAGGCAGCGGCAGACGGAATTTTGACTGAGCTGGCGGGCGCAAGATATTTTAATCCGATCACCCGGATAAACAGCAAACTAGGGGTGAATGTATCAGGGCCGAGTCCGGTTCAAAAACAATTTGATGAAGAGTGTGAGAATGAAGTAAAAGGGACGGAATTGCTTTCTGACATTGTAAATGGGGCGTCAAAAGCGATAGACGAAGCGGTTCTGGATGCGGCACAGCTGGGAACGGTTACGGTGGCCGTGTGGGGAGACGAGCCGGTATTGCAGAATCGTTATGAGCTGATTCGTGATATATACAGCAACAATATACATTTCTCCCTTCGCCTTAACGCCCAGACCGCCCTCTCCGTCGTCGGCTGCACGGCGCCGGAAGGGGAATACAGGGCGGGAGCCAGTGTCCCAGTCACAGTGGAGTTTTCCCTTCCCGTAAAGGTGGACGATGTCCGCCTGGGAATCGTGGAAGCAGGAGGGACGAAAACGCTTGCGCCGGCCAATTCCGGTGTCTCCAAGAGGGTTACCTTCCTGTACGAGGTGCCTGTCGAGCCGGGGGCGGAGCTGGTGATTGAAAATGTGACCGGCGGCGTCAGCTATTATGGAGTGGCGCAGCAGGCTTATGACGAGGTGAAGCTTAAGCTGGAGGGGGTTTCCATGGTCCGGGACGACCTGCGGGCCTTTGCGGAGCTTTCGGCGGATCAGGAGTCCTATTCGGCGGACGAGACGGTGACGCTGGCCCTGGATATCGATAAGGCGTTCTCCAAATGGCTGGAAACTTCGGACCAGACGATGGAGCTTGACGGTTCCATCTACTTAAGCCAGACTTATTTGAAGATTGACGACGATACATATCCCCTGATGATGGATCCCAATACGGCGGGGGCCGACGAGGGTTCCCGTTATCTGGCCTATGTTTCGGCCAGGGATTACGCCCAGCTGGAGGCGGCGGACAAGGTCGTGGAACTTTATTCGGGCGGCCGGTATGTGGAGGCGTCCGCCTCCGGCGTGCTGGCTCCGGCCCATTTTGAGGGCGGCCAGCTTGTAGTCGGCATCAGCGAAACGCTCCATCTGGAGCCGGTGGTCACGATTACAAAGATCGAATTGGATGAGGCCTCCTATCCCGACAATTCTCAGCTGTATGAGATGGTCCAGACGGCGGAGCAGTTGCGGATCAAGTCGGTCACTTTGTCAAATGGGACGGCGGGAACGCCGGAGGAGGTGCTTGGCCAGGCCACTTATCCGGAGATCCGCTGGATCAGCGGAAACACGGATGTGGCGGTGATCAACGCGGATAACGGCCGCATCACCGTCAAAGGAGAAGGGGAGGTGGCTTTCCGCGCCGCGGCGGAAAACGGCGGCTTCGGCGGGACGGTATATGCAGAGAGTCCTGTTTTTACAGCCAGCGTAGGCGGGCCGCCCAATGTGCTGTTCCAGGAGGGGAACGATGTCTTTGTGGCGGATCGCGGCGGATCGGTTACCGTGGCCTGGGTGGAGTCTGTCACCGATGTGGTTCCGGACGCGGTCTTTACCCTGGAAATCTATGAGGGCAATCTGTCCCAGGACGAGCTGAGGCAGGGAGGCCGGACGCCGATCCTGACGGAGGAGATTACCGGCGCTTCGGAGTATACCGTCGGGGAAAATATCCTGAACACAGTCTCGCTAAACAGCGTGCCTTCCTACACGGTGTCGGTGCGCACCCCGGACCCGGACCGGCCGGACAGCAGCCTGCAGACCGTGGGCTACATCGTCGTGCTGCCCAGGCCGGCAAACGTCCGTTTTGACAGCCTGGAGAGCTATTATATCCTGGATACGGCCGGTTCCGTAGGGATCCAGTGGCAGGTCGGCGATTACAGCGGGGGAGAGTTTTCTTTTTCTGTGAGTAAGAATGGCCTGCCCTTTGACGAGGAGGGAACCGCCGCCATAGGGACTGCGCCGGACCAGACGGAGCCGGGGCGCTACGAGCTGAAGCTCGATCCGGTGCCGGACGGGACGCTGAAGGATATCTATACGGTCAGCGTCCGTGTAAAAAATGACGGGGATGCCGGCTACAGCGAGGATTCCTTTATTCTTCATGTCTACGACGCCGACGCGATGCAGATCCTGATCGATGGGGAAGAGCCGGTGCTGAACGGCGAAGGCAGGCTGGTGATGGACAACAACGAGACGATCCGCCGCCTCTATGAGGAGGGCGGCAGCGAGGCCATCCTGGCCCTGCAGAGAAATATCCAGCTGAAGCATATGCTGTCCATCAACTATTCGGACTATCCCTGGGGATCGGTGACCGACCAGATTAAATGGGACGACGGCAGCAGTACGCTCAACGGGGAAGAGGCGCGTAAACCGGCGGGGATCTATTATCCTGCCAGCATCTATTCCGACATCAGCGATATGGATTACAGCAGCTATCAGCCTTCGACAGAGTTCATGCTGGCCGGCCTGTGGGATGGGGAGACGACCATCACGGCCACCCATGCCCGCACGGGACAGCAGCGGACCCTGGATCTGGAGGTAACTACGCTGCGTGACAAATTGTATCTGTTCCAGTTCACCCCGGCCCAGGAGACGACGGTTACCTATGTAAATGGGGCGGGAGATACCGTTACCCTTACCTCTAATGCAGACGGCGAGCTGGCCGTATACGATGAGGAAGGGATTGCCAGCGACGTACAGCTTGCCAGCGGGGAGGCGGAAAACCGTTATCTGGGGACGCTTTACCAGCAGGATCTGGTATCCATGGAAGGAAACCCCGCCTACAACGAGCTGTATCCGGTTAACCGGTTTAAGCTGCGGCGGATTGCCAGCCTGGAATTGTACCTGAAGGATGAAAGCGGAACTCCTTATACCGGAACGATCACCTACCGCGGAGCCGTATACAAAAACGGGGAATTGTGCGCTGACACCATGAACGGGGCCGTAGCTCAGGTGGACGGCGTGACATATGGTCAGCAGGAGGCTAAAACGATACAGCTGGGCTCGGACGGACGCTTTACCCTGGAATTTGACGCGACCCAGTTCTGGAGCCAAGTCCATGGAGAATCGCTGGATGCCACGGACCGGATCCAGTTCATCTATGAGGTTCGTTTCCCCGAGGATAACTGGTATCCCCAGCTGATCACGGTGGACGCCAGTATAGGCGAGGAAGAGCGGGTTGATTTCGGCGAGAACATCGTTACGGTGGAGGCCTGCGAAGAGGAGAACAAGGACAAGCCTTTCCTGTCCGCATATTATGTGGATTACGGGCTGGCTTCCGGACGTCTCCTGGACGTGACCTACCATATCGGCTCCGTTGGCGCGAACAACCTCTACCCGGAGGCAAAGATGCGCGTTCTGTCCCTGCTGTGGGGCTGCGGCACGGACAAGGAAGAATGGGAAGATTATACGATAGAGGTAAGGGGGGCAAAGGACAGCCGGCTGCTGGCCCGGCAGTCCCAGAGAGCCTTTGTCTATCCTTTCTCGACGATGCCTTATCTGGAGAGCGTGGTCAGCATGGCGCCGGAGTCCACCGGCCTGGAAAAGGGAGAGCAGATGAAGGGAGAAGTGACGCTGAAAAACAGCGGCGGCTATTCGCTCGCCGAACCTACGGCTTTCCGCTTTGTCAACATGGTGGGCGTGGAGGATGTAAACGAAAGCATTACGGTGGAGCAAAAGCTCCAGGCCCTGCAGGATTCGGGAAAACGCCAGGTGTCCCTGGATGGAATGTTTAAAGACCAGGGATTTCTGGGCAGCCTGATGGAGGTCGCTGTCTCAAACAATGGAACCTCCCTGATGGACAACCAGGTCTGCCAGCTCAAGCTGGTGGCCACCGAGGATCCCACGGTTTACAGAGGGATCATCCTGCTGAACGCGGATTTTATCGGGCAGACAAACCGGCCGATGATCGACTATCCGCAGGATCCGGCTTCGCGGCTGAATTATACTCCTACGGTGCTGGATACCCTTTCGCTGATTACCAACGCCAAGAAGCTGGTCAATAAAAAGCAGGAGGCCTTCAACAACGCGAAGAGCGGAAAGAAGGGTGTCTCCGATGTGGGTGGCCAGGCGGCCGGCTACTTCGAGTGCGAGGTGCGCTACGATGCGGATACGGACAGTTGGCAGTGCGTGACGACAGGAGGAGGCTTTACCCTGGGGGCGAATGTGGATTATGCCTGGTATGCCAATTTCCTGGTAGGCTTTGTGCCGATTACCATGGAGCTTGCCGCAGGCGGCGTGATCATGCTGGATTTCAAGAGTACGCTCCCGGTGGAAGAGGCTCTGGTGCCGGAAAACATGTCCCGCGACAGCCTGAATGATTTCCTGACGACTCTGCGTCTGTGGTTTTACGTGAGGGCCTTTGCCGGCGTAGGCATCGATTATTCCATCGTGGCCCTGAAGCTGGGAATCTACGGCCAGGTAGATGTGGATAATTACGATTATTTCCTGACTCGCAGCTATGCGGAGGGGCAGAACTTGATGGCCCAGAGGACGACCCTGCATGCGGAGCTGGGACTGAAATTCCTGGTACAGCTTCTGTTCGTTAACTTTGAGGCGACCTTCCTTTCCACGGATCAGATCAATATAGGCGGGGCGTCGGTGGGAGACGGGCTTACCTGGAAGACCGGCGATTATACGGCTATGGAAAACTGGATGGCTAAGACGGATTTCCCGATGGCTATCCCCGGTTATAATCAGGACGGCGGAATGGGCAATACGCCGGTGACGAATACGGCCTTGTCCGCCGGCTTGCAGGCGGTTAGCCTGATGACGGCGAACGCTGGCCTGACGCAGGTGGACAGCGGTTTTCAGATGGAGGACCGCAGCTACCTGGAGAAATATCCTCGTTACTGGGGCGAGAGCGGTATCTCGCTGATGGCTCTGGACGAGGAGAACCGGCTGGGAAACCTGGAGTTTAATACGTATCCTTACGCGAACCCTGTCCTGACGGGAGACGGCAGTATCGTGGCTTATCTGTCAGACAGCGGCAGCACCGACTTAAACGATACGAAAGCATCCTACGCCATGCAGGGAGCGGATGGAAATTATGAGAATCCCCAGGAATTCCCGGCGGCTGCAGGGGAGGAGCCGGTGGAGCTCTGCCCGTACTGCGGACTGGAGCTGGATGATGCGCAGAACGTGTGCGCCAACGCCTGCCCGGAATGCGGCAGGCATCCGGACGCCTGCGTCTGCGAACATCCCTACTGCGGGATCTGCGGCCTGAGAAGATATACCCAGGAAGAGTTCGACAGACTCAGGGAGGCCGAAAAAGCAGACGCCTGCCAGTGCCGCTGTGAAACTTGCGGGGAGCTGTATTTGGACTGCCGGTGCGAGCCGGAGAAGGAAGCAGGCAGGGCGGACAGCAGCCTGGCCCTGGATGGAGATGGGACGATTGCTGTGGCGGCCTGGGAGAGGCAGTCCTACGCCCTGCCGGAGAGTGGCGCTACGCCCTCCAGCCGGGAGCTTGACGCGATGTTAAACGGTACGGAAATCTATGCCAGCGTTTATGTGAACGGACAGTGGGCTACCACCAGGCTCACCGATAACGGAACCCCGGATTTGGCGCCTGCGGCGGCGGCCCGCGATGGGAAGGCTATCGTGGTGTGGCGCGCCACAGCCGGCAGCGACACCCGGCTGAGTCGGGACGGCATGCCGGAAATCAACTATGACGACCGCTTTGATTCCCTGCGTTTCTGCATCTATGAAAACGGGAGCTGGGGAGAGATCCAGACCCTCTATATGGGCAATCTGGGCAACGTAAAGAGCCTGGACGTGTCGATGACGGCAGACGGGACGGCGGCAGTGGCCTACACCGTGGACACAGATCCCGACGCCATGGAAAACGGGGCGGGCTATGAGATCCTGGTATCCCTGATCCATCCGAAAACGGATGGAACGGGAAACGGGACGCAGCTTGTGCGCCTGAGCAGCAACACGGATCTGGACGAGAACGCCAGGATTACGACGGCGGTATTCCCGGATGGGGAGGAGCGCTTTGTTGCAGCCTGGTATTCCGGCGGAGCCGACAGCGAGGGCATCAGCACCAGCGATATCCGCTTGGCTTCTTTCGGGATCGACGGGATCCTGGATACGGATTTCGCGGATTCCCTGTCGGAGATTTCAGCTACCACCGGGGCGTCCGTTACCAGTAATTTTGACTTTGCCAAAGGAAACAGCCTGTCTCTTTCGGAGCTTACGCTGATCTGGAGCGAGCCAGTTCTGGCTTACGATGAAGAAAATAAAGCGGAGGCTCAGTCCGACTGCCTGAAGGCCGTGAAATTCTGTTATGACGAAAAAACAGGAAAAATTTATCTGACCCCTGCCCAGGAGGTGGCGGCGATGCCACAGAATACCCTGCTCGACCATTTTGATGCCTGGGTGGAGGGAAATACGGTGAAAGCCGTGCTTTTGTCCAGCGCCTATGAGGGAGAGCTGGAGCAGGTTACAGGCGACGTGTATGTGGTAGACCCGATTTCTTCCATGCAGACAGCTTCGGCCGAATTCCGGAATACGATCCATGTGGAGAGCATTACGATGGATCCGGGAGAGCTGGCGGCCGGAGGGCGGCTGACGGTAGCCTTCAGTCTGTCCAACCGAGGCATAAGCCCGGTCACCAGCCTGGATATCCAGGTCGGAGAAGGGGAGAAACAGGAAATTCCGGTGGACAGACTGCTGCCAAACAGCCGCCTGACGCAGACCTATGTTTACAGGCTGCCGGAGACCATTGAAGATGCGGATTATAAGATTACGGCGCATTTTGCCGACGGTTCGACGGCCCAGACGGAGGGGACTCTGAACCTGGATATCCCGGATGTGGCGGTTTCTACGCTGAATATGCGGGAATGGGGCGACGGCATGCGCAGCTTCACGGCTCTTCTCGCCAATCGCAGCGACGTAGCCCTGCAGGATAACCCCAATCGGAAAGTATACCTGGCTGTCTACAGTGACTCCAACTGCGAAGAGGAGTCCAGGGTGCCCTTCTATGTGGACGGGCAGCTGGTGGAGAAGGGGGAAAACTATGAGATAAGCGGGGATGCGTCAGACAATGCAGTCAGCGAGCTTGCGATGCTGGACGACGGAAATCTGGTTCTGGATCTGGGTTATGATATCCGGGAGGACCTGGAGGACGGCCTGTTTCCGGCAGGAGGAATCACCCTCTATGTTCGCGCCTGGGCAGAGGAGACGGCCCCCGGCGCAGAAGGCGGGGATCCGGAAACCTATGAGCTGGCGGAGCTGGATGAGAATAACAATGCCAGGAGCATCACCTTTACCGATCCGGTGGAGGCGGCCGGAGGGGCCTCCCATGAAGTGCGGGTAGAACAGACGACGGAAGGAGGAAAGACCACCGCGTCCGTAACGGTACGAAATCTGTCGATGCAGCCCAGCGAAAACGGAAACCTGACGGTCACCCTTCTGGATGAGCGCGGCGAGGTTCTGGAAACCAGGCTCTATGCCGCAAGCGCAGAGGATCTGTTCGCTTTGGGCGGAGAACAGAGCCTGACCTTTGACGTCTCCTTCGGGCAAGCGGGCCAGAGGGTGGTGGCGTCCTACTTTACGGCTGTGCCGGACCAGTGGGAAAACAAGCTGGCTGTCCTCAATGCACCCGGAATTTCGTGGAATCAACCCTTTGATCCGGCCCAGACCAGCTATACAGCCCAGGCGGAAAACCTGGACAGCTTTACCGTGCAGGCCTCTGCCCAGAGTCTGGACGCCATGGTAGAAATCCAGGCTTCAACGGTTGACGAGAACGGACAGGAACTCTGGTATACCGTGGCCCAGGGCCAGGGGGCGGCAGGAGGCCAGATCCAGCTGACGGCCGGCGATGATGGGCAGGTCCGGGATAATGCGGTCCGCGTGGTGGTGACGCCGGCGGCCGAGGGCGCCCAGGCCCTGACATACAGCCTGGCCATTGCGGCGAAGCGGGAGCAGACGGGGAATATTTCCCTGGCTGTGCAGCAGAGCCTAAGCGACGGCTGGACCAACAGTGAGGTTATTTCGGTGGCCGCAGAGATGACGGGAGTGGAGGATTTCTTCCCGGTAAGCGCGGACTACCGGATCAATACGGGCGAATGGAACGAGGCGGAAAGCCCCAGACTGGAATCGCAGACCCTGCTTCTCGCGGAGGATGGGAAATACCAGATTGAGGGAAGGTTCACCGATGCGGACGGTTACCGCCGGAGCGCCGGAACAGCGGAGGTACGGATTGACCGGACAGCCCCTGTCCTGGATGAAGACGGTCTGGTCTTCCTGGAAACGAATGTCCCGCTGGAGAAGGACGGAGAAAGCGGAAACCTTCTGTCGTCGGCAGTGGATTTCCTGCGAAGCCTTTTCGGCGGCGATGGAAAGACCGACTGTCAGCTGGCGATAGAGATTCCGGCGACGGATCATGCGCTGGACTGGGAGAGCGATCCCCGGATTCCGACGGACAAGGAGAGCGGCGTCGCCTCCGTAACGATTGAGGCGGGCGGCAGGAGTTATCCGATGGCGCTCGTTGTTAACGGCAATGGAGAGTATGTCTGGAGGGGAACCGTTACTCGTGCCTATCGCGGCGCGCTGACTTTGCGGGCTGTTGACAGGGCCGGTAATGAGACGGTGGTCCAGACCAATGAGGTGATCGTCAGCGATTCCATCGGGGCGAAGCTGGATCTTTCCTATTCCGTGGGCGTCGGCGATATTCAGGTGAAGGGTTCCCTTGGCCTGGAGCTTGAAAGCGATGCTCTGTCATACGGTGTGCAGTACCGCAGCAAAGGTTCGGATCAGTGGCTGGAGATGAAGGCCGGCGAAGGAAACAGGCCGAACGGCTTTGCCTTTACAGCTGACGGGCTGAACGCCGCCGGGGATTACGAGTTTCGGGTTTATTGGGAGCTTGTAACAGGAAACTCGGTCCAGTACAGCGATATTTACAGCGTGCGTACCGGCACGCCCGTCCAGGTGCGCACGGAGGGCTGCTCCGCCTGTACGATAACGGTGGACAGGGATGTGGCCCGCCCCGGCGAGACAGTGAACTTTACGGTAACCGGCTGTGAATGGCATACGCCGGACCATCTGGAATATAACGGCACGGTCATTGCCCTGGATGGAGAAGGAGCGGTGCGGACGGGAAGCTATACCCTGAATCCTTCCGACAGTCTCCTGAGCGTGACGGCGGTGTTCCACGACAGGCAGCCGGCGGAGCCTTTTACCTTTGACGGAATTGTGCTGGAGGAGGGAGATCCGCTGGCGGACAGCGAGGAGAGCCTGCTGGCCAGCATAAACGAGCGTACTTTCACTATATTCTATGACAATGGTTACTCAGAGGAAGCGGCGCTTTCCTGGCGTCTGGTTTCCGTAAGCGAAGGCGAGTACGGCACGCTGCGTGTTTACCAGGCAGAATATATGGGACAGACCTATACGGTGAGCATCGCGGTGGAAAAGAGCGAGCTGACTCTCTACTGGGATCGTCTGGTAAAGGCAATCCAGGAGGCGCAGGCCGGCCAGACCATCCGAAGCGACGTGGGAACCTGCACCTACATTCCGGCCCGCGTATTGGCGGCCTTGGCGGAATCCGACAATGTGACCCTGAACCTCACACGGGAGGACGAGACCCTGCGGTTAACGGCGGAATTTGCCATGAGCCTGACGCCAGGCCTGGATTACACCTGGGAGGAGCTCCTGGCGCTGCTGGCGGACGCGCAGGAAGAGGAAACCGAAGAGAGCGGGCAGGAAGAGGCTGAGAACGAGGCGGAGACGGAGGAAGAACCCGGCATCATTGTGGCCGGCCCCGGCGAAGAGGAAGACGATACAGGTACGAGACTGCTGCTCTTCATCGGAGGAACGCTGGCTGCGGCCGCGCTGCTTCTGCTGATTCTTCTGCTGCTTTTGAAGAAAAGAAAGAAGGATGAAGAAAAAACCAAATAAGAAAAATTTTATTTTAAGCAGAACTTAAAAAAATTTTCATATCACTGTGATACAATGAGAAACCGGGGGCAAGAGATCTTTGCCCCCGGTGACAGTTGAATTGAAATGCAATGGATGACAGGAGTAAATAATGGCAGGAAAGATAAAGTTGATTGCAGTAGATATGGATGGAACCTGTCTGGATAACCGCCACAGGGTGCCGGAGCGCAACCTCTGGGCCCTGGAGGAGGCCATAAAGGCAGGGATATTGGTGGTGCCCGCCACGGGCAGGGCCCTTAAGGCCTGCCCTTTGGCGGTGCGCCGCCTGCCGGGGCTTCGGTATGTGATTTCTTCCAACGGGGCCAGGGTGACGGACGTGCAGAGCGAAAAAACCATCCGCCAGCAGCTGATTCCCTGGCGGCGGGCGGCCGATTTCCTTGACGAACTGGAGAAATACCGGGTCTGGGTCTGCGCTCATGCGGACAATGCCTGCTTGGATGAGAGCTTTGTTCCCTTTGTACACCGGCGGCTTTTCTACCAGGGGGACTTTAAGGGGAGCAGGTTCGTCCCGAACCTCCGGCGTTTCATTTGCCGGGAGAGGAAGGATGTGGAGAAATTTCAGATTTTCTTCCAGAACCGGAAGGCATGCCAGGCGGCCCGCCAGATGGCAGAGCGTCTGCCGGATCTGGATTTCGCCTTTTCATCCCGCTGGTACGCGGAGATCACTGAACGGAAAGCCTCCAAGGGGATTGCCCTGGCGGCCCTGTGCGACTACCTGGGCCTGGACCGGTCGGAGGTCATGGCCATCGGCGATTCCGAAAACGATCTGTCCATGTTCCGCGAGGCGGGCAGGGCGGTGGCCATGGGAAACGCCGCGGACAGGATCAAGCAGGCGGCCGGGGAAGTCACCGGGACCAATATGCAGGCCGGACTGGCCGAGACCGTGATGCGCGTGGTGCGGGAGGAAGATTGAACCTTTTCGATTTTTGTGGAAAAATACGCGCAAATCTGCTATACTGGGCACAATGGGATTATTATGCCAGGCGCGGCAAACGGCCTGGCAGAAGAGCCGGGAGGCAGATCATGAGAAATAGAGAAAAAA
>CALWRE010000223.1 GCA_944383835.1 uncultured Lachnospiraceae bacterium
CCAGTAATCATTATTATCTCTCTTTATATTTTGCAATTGTTTCCACCCGCTAATTCCTAATTCTGGGGTGGCTTGTTTGCTATACTCTTTTTTGGTGGTTTACCTCTACTTCTTTGTTTCAAACTTCTTTCCTCCTCGTGGATAGGTTGGTTTTAAGGGGACGCGGCCAGGGGGAGACGGTATGGGGAAGACGACAAAAAACCCCGTCTCTATGAGAATATTGTATTCTCAAGAGACGAGGTCCGTATACTGCATTCGTATTCTTCACCCGCGGTACCACTCCTGTTGCTGAAAAACAGCCGCTCATCACAGTCAACGTCGCCGTGAACTGCTCCCCTCAGATAACGGTGGGGCTCCGTCGGTTCCTACTCTGCAGCCATTTCAGAACCGCTGCTCGGGGGCCAGTACACAAAAGCCGCGATACTGCCTCGCACCCTCCGGCAGCTCTCTGCATATCCGCATTGCCTCTGCTTTATCCCCGTCTGCGCATGTTTTGCCAAAACGGATTTGAATGTATCTTAACAAAAAGGGAGCAGGATGTCAAGAGCCAAATTCCAGATCATCGGAAAGCTTCACGATGACAATGCCGTCCTGGAAACGGACGGAGCCTTCCTCGGGCCAGGAGGTCATGGAAACGCTTGCCCGGCGGGCAGTCAGCACCTGTTCTTCGGAGGGAGCAGTATAGGAATAGCCCAGGGCGCCCATAAAGTCCAGGATGCGGATGGTGCTGTGGTAGTAATAAGGCTCATTTCCATAGAAAATGTCAAAGAAGGAAAGGCCGATGGACTCACCGATTTGGCAGGCGGCGTTTAAGTCGGCCGGCCGGTTTCCAACAAAAACAACGGCGGGAGCCTTGCCATCCGGCAGTTCGGCGCCCAGGGAATCGATGACCTGGGAAATCTGGGCCGCCAGGCGCTCGTCAGACTGCTCACGGATGTTGTCGGTGTAGATCAGCCGCTGGGAGGTTTCCGTCTGCACCCAGACCAGAGGGACGGTCAGCAGCAGAAACAGAAGTCCTGGGAAGAGGGAGGCGGAGAGCAGGGAGGAGACTGTATCCGTTTTTGCCTTTCCAAAGGACATATCCCGCAAAGACAGCAGGATCAGGAGGCACATCCAGGCCAGCGAGAAGGGAAGTCCCAGCTCTGTTCTCTTCATCGGAGCCCCTCCCAAGAGGACGGTGAGAAAAAGAGGGGAGAAGGCCAGGGCGAAAAGGGCGGCTGCGGTGAGAAACCTCTTACCCATGGAGGTTTTGCGGCGGAATAAGGCCGCCAAAGCCAGAAGAGCCGTTCCTCCCATGCATATGCCCTGCAGCGGAGAATAAAAGAAGCTGCCGCCGGAAACAAGCTGCCATAAGTGGGAAAGAATCTGCTTTACGCAGGTTTTAAAGGGGAGGGTTGTCCAGGACACCATATCGGAGAGGTAATCGGAGCCGCCCCCGATCACTCGTCCCAGAATCGAAACGGCAAGCTGGGAGGCGGCGAACAGGGCGGCCAGAGTCAGGCCCTTCCGCAGGCAGAGCCGGGCATCCTCGCTGCGGTGGCAGGAAAGCAGATAGCAGCCCAGGCCGCCGGTCAGGCAGAGTACCGCAAAGGACTGGTAGGTGGACAGAGACAAAATCAGAGATAAAAGTCCGGGCAAAAGAAGCAGGACGCTTCCCGTCTCCAGCCAGCGAAAGAGAAAGGCTAAAGCCAGGGCCGTCCACAGATAGCTCATGGCGATCTCCGCCCTCTGCAGGCCGAAATAAAACTGTTCCATCAGGACCGGATGGGTCAGGGTCACAGCCATGAAAAGAAAGACTATAAGCGGGGAGCGAATCTCCCCCAGCCAGTCAAGGAGCCAGCCCATAAACAGGGCGAAGGCCCACAGGCAAAGCAGAAAAACCAGGTTCTGAAAATAAGGGTTAAAGTGGGAAAGCCCCAAAAGCCAGCGGGAGAAAAAGAGGCCGAAACGGCCGGAGGACAGCCAGTTGTAGTCGCTGTCCGGGTGGTTTAACAGGTATTCCGTATCCACAGATACATTGGTGCCGGCCAGCCATGCCCCGTAGAAGAAAAGAAGGAACAGAAAAAGGACGACGAGCAGCGTTCGGTTCCGGCGGGCATATTCGCAGACGGAGGAAATCATTTCATAAAAGGGCTTCATAAGGTTCTCCTGTGAAAGTGTGGAAAGATAAGATGATCCTTTTCATCATTATAGCAAGAATGCCTGCTGCGCACAAGGGACAGAGGAGTTTGCACATTTCGGTGCAAAACGCAACTTTTTTTGTAAAATCTTTTATGAGATAATAATTTTGCAAAAGATAAAAGGGAAAGGCAGTTAATTGAAAGGAGGCTTTCCGTATGTTTCAGGAATTTATTTATGACATTGGAACAAAGGTATACTTTGGTTCAGGGATGCTGTCCCATCTGGGCGAGGAGATAAAAAAGTACGGAAACAAAGTTTTCTTTCTCTATAAGGGCTCTTATACAAAGACAATGGGAATTTATGACCTGGTCATGCAGGCGGCAAAAGAATACAATTTTGAGGTGGTTGAATTTACAAAGGTTCAGCCGAATCCCCGGCACACCGATGTACAGGAAGGGGCGGATCTGTGCCGCAGGGAGAATTGCAGCGTAGTTCTGGCGGTGGGCGGCGGTTCGGCAATTGACAGCGCCAAGGTCATAGCCTCGGGAGCGCTGTCTGATGTCCCTGTGTGGGATCTGGTGATGGGAAAAGTGCCTGTTGAAAGAAGCCTGCCTCTGATTACGATTCCCACCGTGGCGGCAACAGGTTCAGAGATGAACAGCGGGGCGGTCATCTCGAATCTGGAAACAAAGGACAAGCAGTCGCTGCGAACCCCGTCTCAGCGCCCGAAGGCAACCTTTTTAAATCCTCAGTTTACCTATTCTGTATCCAAATATCAGACGGCTTGCGGCTCTGTGGATATTTTATGTCACACGATAGAAACCTATTTTTCCAGCGACAACTGCATGTATATGCTGGACACTTTTATGGAAGGATTAGTACGGACCGTTCTGAAATATGCTCCCGTGGCCTGCAGCGAGCCGGAGAACGATGAGGCCAGGGCAAATCTGATGTGGGCCGCTCCGTGGGCGATCAATGATTTTCTGCGCTATGACAAAAACTGCAATTGGACGATCCATCCGATTGAACACGAAATTTCAGCCTATTACGATATCACCCATGGCCTGGGGCTGGCAATTATTATGCCCCGCTACCTGCGCCATATTGTGGATGAAAAAAGCCTGCCCCGGTTTAAGCGGTTGGGGGTAAATGCCTTTGGGGTGGATGCAGTCTTGGATGACCGGGCCATTGCCGAAGAAACGATCCGGCGGATTGAAGAATTCTGTCGTGACACGATGGGTCTGGAGAATCATTTTTCAGCCTTGGGTATCGATGGGAAGGATTTTGAAGAGATTGCCGGAAAGCTGACCGGAGAGGATGGGCTGCGCTGCGGCGGCTACCGGACGCTTTCTAGGAGTGATATTGTATCCATACTGACGGAATGTCTGTAAAAACACTTGCGAAAAGACTTGTGTAAAAGAGAAAGGAAAAAAACTATGGGAGAATTTCATGTATTTCATAAGACCCTGTCCTTTGAGACGATGGGAAATAAGACGACCTATTTCGAAATTCGTAAACAGTGCCGGGAGTTTGTAGCAGAAACCGGCGTAAAGGACGGAATTCTGGTTGTGCAGTCCCCTCATACGACCTGCGCGGTATTTTTTGAGGAGATGGTTCATGACTTCGATGCCCTGGGGGATGAATTTCTGCAGGCCGATCTGAATAAGGGGTTGAACAAGGTTTTTCCCAAGCAGCTTGCCTATGACGATTACTATAAATATCCCGGACCGGCGCATCGGCAGTTTTCAGCGGACTGCGGCGGGGCCATGGCAACGAGGCCTTCCGCCCTTCTAAACGGGGATGCTCACTGCAAGGCAACCCTTCTGGGTTCGGATAAGACTTTTATCATTCGAAACGGGGAGATTATGACCGGACAATACGGATATATTTATTTTGTTGATTTCGATGGAAACAGATCCAGGAAAAGGAACTGCATTCTTTGCGTGATGGGAGGATGAGTCATGGCCATGCTTTCCTCCAGGGAGAAGGAACTGATCAAGTATCTGGCGCAAAGTAATACGTGGGTTTCCTCCCATGAGTTGATTGCCGCCTTCGGCATATCCATGCGGACTCTCAGAAGCCTGGTAAAAAGCATCAATTCCAACTGCCGATATATTGTTTCCTCCAGCAAGGGATATAAGATTGCCGGGGACGCAAGGGCTATCGAGGAGGCACTTCGGGACAGGAGAGAAAACGGCCTGGATAATAACCGAGAGGAAACAATACTCAAAGAACTGCTGCTCAGTAAAACACCTGTGGATTACTTCCGTTTGGCGGAGGATTTATGCATCAGCGAGCAGACGCTTTTGTCGGCCGTCACCTCTTTGAAGAAGAGAATTTCTCAGTATGAAGTGACGATTATCCGAAGAAAAGAGACGATTGCCCTGAAGGGAACAGAAAGAAATATCCGCCGTCTGTTCGGAGACACCATATACAAGGAGGCGGAACGGAGTATATTAAATGTCTCCGTACTGAACGAATTCTTTGTGGATATCGATGTTTCCGAGCTAAAAAACAAGATTTCCCAGTTTATCGACGGCTGTCATTTTAAGATCAATGACTTTGCCCTGAACAACATTGTGCTGCATGTATGCATTATCATTGACCGGAATAAATACGAGAAGCAGGAACTCTTTGAGAGGAATGGGAGTGAAAATTCATCCAATATTCAGTATTCATGTGCCGTAAAGATTGCGGATTGGATATCGGAACGCTATGGTTTTTTGATAGGAAAATCGGATTTTGAAGATATTCATGCGCTGCTGATTATCGGAATGAAGGAGACGAGCCAGGAGGCGGATTCCTCGGATATAGCCGGCTTTGTGGATCCGGAAATACTTTCGTTTGTGAAAACCTTGATTGTACAGGTCTACAACGAATACTATATCAATCTGGACAATAACGAATTCCTTTCCAATTTTGCCCTGCACTTAAACAATGTAATCCACAGAAGAATGGCGATGCGCAATCCGCTGCTGACCAGCATCAAAGACTCCTATCCAGCGATATATGAGGTTTCTGTTTTTATTGCGAAGCAGATTCAGGATCGTTATCCTCAGGTAGATATGAACGACCATCAGATTTCCTACATTGCTCTTCATGTGGGGGCTCAGATTGAGAAGCAGGCGCTGACTAAGATAAAGGCTGTTATTGTCAACCCGGAATATCTGAAATTGAATGCGCTGATTCTTTCAAAGCTGGAGACGAGCTTTTCCAATGAACTGTCCATCCGCATGGTTTCAGATGAAAGTGAACTGCGGGCGGCAGATCTGGATCACTACGAGCTGATTATTACGACAGTGCCGCTGCAGGGGTATTTTTCCTGCAGGGTCGTCCATGTGTCAGTCTTTATTAACCAGAAGGACATTGAGAGGATTTTTGCCGCAATCAGCGAGATTAAGAGGACAAGGGATCAAGAAACAGAGGCTTTGCTGCGGTATTTTGACGGAACTTTTTGTTATTTTGATAATTACGTGAAGGATTATGAAGATGTTGTCCGGAAACTGTGCGAAACCCATCCGGATTTGGATGACGACTTTTTGAAGAGAGTTATGATTCGGGAAGAAATGTCTCCCTCGGAATATAAGAACATTGCGGCGGTTCATCCGATCCAGTGCGATGAAAAGACCACGTTTATCACCATAGGCATTTTTAAAAAACCGTTTCGGTGGAGAAAGAATGATATCAATATCGTATTTCTTCTCTCTGTTTCCCAGAAGGACAAGACGAACTTTTTAAAAATTCTGCGGCAGCTGATTGAAATCTTTTCTTCCTCGCGCTGGATGGAGAGGCACAGCTATATCAATACCTATGAAAAGTTCATCGCTTTTATTAAGGAATATGCCTCTATAGCAAAATAGATATCAGACAGATGCAAAGGGTTGCCAGGCAATGCAATGAAAATAAAAAGAGAAAGGAAATATATGCGTTCGTACTTTGCGCAGACGCATATCGGGGAGGACAATGGCGGTAACAATAAGTAAGCTGATTGAAACGGGTAAGGTTTACTTTCAGGAATACCGAAGCAGAGATGAGATGTTTGCATCTCTGGCGGAAGAATTGGAGGCGGAGGGCTATGTGAGGAATACTTTTTTGCAGGCGTTGACGGAGAGAGAGGCAAAGTATCCCACTGGGATTGTGTGCAGCAAATATAACATCGCCTTGCCTCATGTGGATTCGGAACATGTGAAGAAGGATGCTCTGGTGGTAGTCGTACTGAAATCTCCTATCGGTTTTCACCGAATGGATAAGATAGAGGAAACCATAGAGGTTAAAGTTGTATTTATGCTGCTGATAGAGGAGGTGAGTTATCATATACAGGCGATTGCAAATCTGACGAAGCTGTGGCTGGATGATGGCTTTATGGAGGAGCTTTTGTCTGTCAGGAGCAAAGAAGAACTGGTAACGTTAGTAAAAGAACATGAGAAGCAGCAAGCGGCTTCTTAAAACAGAATTGGGGGGATTAACCATGAAGACAGTTATTATTGCATGCGGCAGCGGAATCGCAACATCAACGATGATTTCCATGAAGGTGGATGAAATTTTAAATGAGAATCATATTCCTCATGAAATCATTCAGTGCAGTATCAATGAAATTGACAGCTACGAAGATCGAGGGGATGTAATCGTCAGTTCGACGCAGCTGCAGGGAAACTATTCCATTCCGACCGTTATGGGAATTGGTTTTATTTCGGGCACCGGAGCGGAAGAGGCGGAAAAGCAGCTGGTAGAAATCTTAAAGAAATAGGAGGGGGAACTTTATGGAATTTATCAGTACTTTTTTTTCGACAATTTCCGGATTGGGAAAATATTTAATGGTCCCGCTGATGGTCGCACTGATTGGAATTATTTTCCGATGCAACGTCAATAAGGCCATTAAAGGCGGCATTACAGTGGGGATCGGCCTCTTCGGCCTGGATCTGGCTCTGACCATTGTGACAAACTATCTGGGGCCTGTGGCTACCGGCCTGGTGGAGGCGGCCCATCTGAACCTGGACGTTATTGATGTTGGCTGGACCGCCCTGTCGGGAATCGCCTACGGCACGGAAATCGGAGCCTTCATTATACCGTTAATGCTGGCGTTCAACTTGATTTTGCTGGCGATTGGGGCGACAAAGACGATGGATATCGATATCTGGAACTTTTGGCATTATGCTCTGACCGGCTCAATGGTCTATGTGCTGACCGGCAATTTGATTTTCGGACTGCTGGCGGCTCTGGCGCATGCGGCGATAATCTTTCTGATTGCTGACCGGACCGCTAAGCGGGTACAGGAAGTAATCGGGATTCCCGGAATTTCCATCCCCCATGGGGGCTGCCTGGGACAATGGGTCGTCGGCTTTATATTGGAACCTCTGTATAATCTGATCGGTAAAAAAGAAAAGGGAGAGGAAAAGAAGCTGGATTACGAGAAGGTCAAAAAGCTGCAGGACAACCCGGTTCTGAAGGTGATCAAAGATCCGATTTATCTCGGCTTTATCCTTGGTACAATCATCGCCTTTATTGGCGGGCAGGATGCAAAGACCTCCTTTACCACCGGCATGGCTATGGCAGCCCTTTTGTATCTGACTCCTCGGATGGTTAAGATCCTGATGGAAGGTTTGGTGCCGATTTCGCAGGCCTGCTCCAAGATTATGGCGAAAAAGAGGGGTGGCGGGGAGCTTTACATCGGCATGGACAATGCAGTCGGTTTGGGCCATACCACGGTTATGCTGATTTCCGTGCTTGCAATCCCGATCTGCGTGGTGCTGTGCGCAATTGTTCCGGGCAATAGGATTATCCCCATTGCATCTTTAGCTGCCTGCGGCTACAACTGTTCCATGCTCAATGTGGTACATAAAGGAAAGGTAGGGAGAACTCTGCTTTCCTGCACGATTTTCTTAGCAATCACCCTTTTAATCTGCACCTATATGGCGCCCACCATCACGGAAGTGGCTCTGTCCAGCGGCTATACCTGGACGGAAACTCAGTACACAATGATTTCAGCCATCTCAGGAACCTTGTGGTCTACCTTCCCTATTTTCGCCCTGTCCAGTATCAATAGCTATCTGGGCGCAGGCTGCTGCCTGGCAATTATCGTTGCCTGCGTTGTTCTGCAGAGAAGGTATTTTAAGAGAAAAGAAGAGCAGGAGTTGGCGGCTGCAGCGGATAACGCGGCCAGGACTGACAGCCAGCCGTAAGGCGGTTTGGCAGCAGGAGGAAATATGCTTGTAAATACAAAGGAAATGCTGACGGAGGCAAACCGGGGCAATTTTGCGATTCCCTCGCCGGATTACTGCAATATGAATATGGTGCGGGCCTATGTGGAGGTGGCAGAAAAGCTGGGACAGCCGGCCCTTTTGGCTTACAGTGAAGCCATGCAGAGTGTCTTGTCGATGGAGGACGCCTATGAGCTTGGCCGGTATTATGCAGAAAAAGCGAAGGTGCCGGTGGCCCTGCACATCGACCATGGGAAATCGGTGGATTTTATAAAGCGGGCCGTGGATCTGGGTTTTACCTCGGTGATGATCGATGCTTCGTCGGATTGCTTTGAGGAAAATGTGAGAAAGACCAGAGAAATCGTAAGCTATGCGCATCTGCGGGGGATTCCGGTGGAGGCGGAGATTGGCCATGTGGGCGCCGGTGTCAACTACGAGGAAGAAACGGGAGACGCCAGCGTTTACACAGAGAAGGACGAGTTGATTCGTTTTGTGGAGCTTACGCAAATTGATTCCGTTGCGGTTTCCATTGGAACCGCTCACGGGATATACAAAGGTGTGCCAAAGATCAGTTTTGAGCGTCTCATCGATCTGAAGGCGGCTGTGGATATCCCTCTGGTTCTTCACGGGGGTTCCGGCAGCGGAGATGAAAACCTTCGCAGATGTGCGGAGCTTGGCATCAGCAAGATCAATATTTTCACCGATCTGTGCGTCGCCGGAGCCAGGGCCATTCTGGCAGAAGGGGCAGACAATTATAAGCAGATGATGACGACAGCTGACAGAGCTATCGCGGATACCCTGGAACATTATTATCACGTATTCAATTGTGACCGGGAGAAGAAAAAGAATGTCTAAGAAGCAGATAAAAACCCCCACCCTGGGCGTAAACGCAAAGTCCTATATGTGGGGAGAGGATCTTTTGGAGATTGCAAAATACTGCGAGCAGATTGCGGTGGAAAATGATGTGACGGTGACGATGAACGTGCCGATTGTGGATATTTACCGTATCGCTCAGGTGGCGAAGCATGTGATTATCAATGCGCAGATAATGGATCCCATCAAGGCGGGAGGGACGATGGGAGGCATCGTCCCGCAGGCCCTGGCAGACGCGGGGGCGGATGGGGTAATCCTCAACCATGCTTCGGCGCGGCCGCTGACGTTAAGTCAGCTGATCAAGGCGGTGCGCTATGCAAAGGAGGCAGGTCTATATACCTTCGTCTGCGCGGACAGTGTGGAGGAGGCCCTTATAGTGGCAAGCCTCAAACCCACCGGCATTATCTGCGAGCAGGCAGAGCTTATTGGGAGCGGAGTGGTGGCCTCCGAGGAATATCTGGAATCCACGACAAAGGCCATCAAGGACTATGACGCTAACATCCTTGTGATGCAAGGGGCTGGCATTAAGAACGGTGACGATATCTACCGCAACATAAAGTACGGCTCGGAGTCGGGCGGAGGGGCCTCCGGTATTTTCTGCAGCGAAGATCCGAAGGCAAAGATTGCCGATTTCCTGGACGGGATTCTCCGGGCCAGAAAGGATTTCGGCTCCAGGGTTTACAGGGAGGAATGCGATGGTTAAGATTCAATATCTGGAACTGGAAACGGAATACCCTAAAATCTATTTCTTTGACCTGACGGAAAAGATACAGGCTTTTATCGCCGAAACGGGGGTCAAAAACGGCACCGTTACTGTTCAGTCCCTGCACACGACCTGCGCGGTATTCTTTGAGGAGTATGTCCATGATGAAAACCCGGTGGGCCACGATTATCTCCAGATCGACTTAAACCGGGGGCTGCGGCGTATTTTTCCGGACGAGGTGGAATTTGACGACAATTACTTCTATCCGGGGCCGAAGCATATGAACCGCCCAGGACGTACTCATTTCGATTTTGTGGGCATCTGCTTAAACGGGCCGGCCCATCTGAAATCTACCCTTCTCGGGGCGAGCCAGACCTTTGTCATCGACCAGGGGGAACTGCAGACAGGCCCCTTTGGCTCCATCTGGTTTGTGGACTTTGACTACAGCAGACCGAGAAAACGAAAATGCATTCTGTGTGTAAATGGGGAGTAGAGGGTATGCTGAGAGCAGAGGGGCTTGCCGTCGTCCGAACCGGAAAATAAAAGGCTAAAAATAAAAAGCTGCATGTAAACGTCACCTTCTCATATGCAAAGGGAGATCTGCCTCCGGCTGCGGTGAGAAGGTGATTTTATCTTTTTTCAGTAATGTATAAATAGCCTGTCCTTTTGTATAATCTTTTCCTTCCTTTGGGAAGAAGGAGCGGCAAAAAAATTGATTTGTTTCCGGGCGCTGATCGAGGAAAATGTAGATGTCGGTGTTTTTATAAGGAGTGGAAAGCAGGTATTCTGCTTCGATTAAAGAATATGACTGGAGTTTTGCGTTGTAGCGGAAAATAAGTTTATTGCTGTCCAGCAGGTTTTCGATTTGACTAAGGGGTTCCAGGCGTTCTTGAATGTTGGAGAAATATCGACTCTTTTTCAAATCATTTATGGAAATGTTTAAATACAAGTATTTGATGAAAAATTTTCTCACGATTGCCTCTTGCCAGATGCAGGTCATATAATTTGTGTAACCCGACCAGATGATGGAATTCTGTTGGTTCAAAGAACAGATTTAGTTCGCTCATTTTTTTTCTTTCGGCCAAAGCCTACTCCGGTTCGAGGTTTCACTGCACAACCCCTCTTGAAAGCTCCACACAGCAAGGCATTCCGGTACGCTGCTAAGTTTCATCGCTTGGACAGACACCCGCTGTTGCCTGTCTGGTGATATTATTATATGCGGAACGTAAAAATATGTAAAACACTTGAGTCTTGCCATATTGACAAAGCTTTTTTAATGTGCTAAACTTCTAGTACACTAGAAATTAAAACGAGTTGTGGCTGCGTGCTTGGGGAAGGCGGTTTGGCTGGATTAAGAAGGAGGGGGGACAGATGCATATTTTACAGGCAGAAAATGTGACAAAAGAGATAAAGGGAAGGCTGGTCTTGGATCGCCTCGCCTTTTCGGCGGAGGGGGGAAGGGTATATGGAATTGCAGGAAAAGCGGGTTCTGGAAAGACGACGCTTCTGCAAGTTCTCTCCGGGGTGGTTCGGCTGTCGGAGGGGAGAGTGCTGCTGGACGGGACGGATTACTATTCCGCGGAAAACAGTCTGCAAATAAAAAGTCAAGCAGAAATTAATGAACTTTGAAAATTTTATACAGGTTGAAAAAAGAGTATCACAACAAGACCACCGCAGTGCGCTGGTCTGAAGCGAAGTATGGTATTAAAATC
>CALWRE010000224.1 GCA_944383835.1 uncultured Lachnospiraceae bacterium
CCTGCTAGGTAACTGGGCTTATGACCCACCAGCTCGATGAAACGTTCGATCTGCAGCTTCATCTCCCGGTAAATTTCATCATAAGGAATTTCAAAAAGATTTCTTTTCTTTCTCTGTGTAGACGAGATAAAAATCCCGTTCTCATCTACCAGGGAGGGAATATCCGCCGGATCCGAAGCCGGCAGGCCGCTGACCAGGTTCAGATCCTGCCCCATAGATACATGCGGATATTTTTTCATTTCCTCCACCGCCCGCTTCGCATATTTATAGTTGTTGGTCATCAGGCCCACATCGGTCAGTATCCCGTCCCGCGCCGCCTTCAGGCAGCCGTCGGTGATACTGTCTGTCATTCCGTAATCCGCACCTCTGACAATCAGTTTCATCGCTGTATTCTCCTTATTTTATTCCATCTTTCCTTTTTTGCTGCAAGGCAGTAGCAAGATGCCCTTCGCATATGGGCTATGGAAGGGCATTTCATCTTACTGTTCCAGCAAATCGCGGTAGGTAATCAGCTCCACGTTGTTTTTCTTGATCCAATCCTTAATAAAGGCAGATGTGAAGAGTTCGTGATCCTTAGCCCGGATAATGGTATAAGTGGTCTGCCGGAAAAGCTCCGCATCCACAAAACCCACATGGCCGCCCAGAAGCACATATTCCTGCCCCAGACACGCATCCATACGCTCCTTCACATAACCCAAGGCGTCTGTTTTGATCTGGTTTTCCGCCGTGAAGGGCTTTACATTGTAGTCGTGAGGAGCCCAAACCATGCCGACCCTTTGATGTACATCCATGCTATAGGGAATACCGGTCTCCTTGGCCAAATCGCGGATCGCCTGCACATAAGCCTTGCTGACCGCACTGATGGAATGGCCGTGCAGATATCCCGGATCCTGGCCAGTCAATTCCCGGAAACGGTTAAGCTGCGCATGGAGCTCCACCATCACATCCTCATAAGGCCACAGCTCCTCCTTGCCGAACCGGGGATCCGCATACCGCTCCGTGGACCGGACAAAGGTGCCGTCCTCATGAACCAAATGGGGAATCTTCGACGGATCAGCCACCGGCCGGCCGGATACGATATTAAAATCGATGCCGAAACAGACCTCGGGCCTGTCCTTGATAAAACTGGCTGCATGCTCGCTCTCCGGCATATTCACAAACAAGCCGGTATTGCGTACCACGCCGTTGTCAATGGCGTCAATAATCCCTAAGGTCACCCCTCTGGTAAATCCATAGTCATCCGACTGCGTCAGTAATTTCATTCCGTCTCTCCTTTCTCCCAGCGAAAAGGATTTTCCGCAAAGAACTGGGCATAATTGATGATTTCCACCTGGTTTTTCTCAAAAAATTCCTTCACCCTGGGATCGCAGAGGGCAGACGTCTCCCGGCAGCGGATATCGTGGAACGTGGACATTTCATAAAGTTCCGCGTCGGCATAACCCACATGCATCCGAAGCAGCGTATATTCATTGTCCAGGATCCGGCAGCGATCATGGATGATAAAATCCGCCACGTCGATGTTCTTCTGGATATCGGCGCTGGAAAAAGCCACCTTGTCCACAGCCGCTCCCTCGCCGTCCAGTCCCGGCACACGGTACCACATTTCCTTCGGCCGCTTGAGATCCAGCTGCTTTTCAAAGACCTCGCACCAGGGGATATCGTATTTGCGGCAGACATCCAAAACCGCCCGGCTGCTTTCGGCATCGGAATAGGAATGCCCGTTCATATACACCGGTTTGTCGCCTACCAGGCCGATAAACCGCTTCACCTGATTTTCCGCCTCCAGATAGGCGTCCTCATAGCGGATCTGCTCCGTTTCCCCGTTTTTTCTTCTGGCGCTGCGGACGACGGACTTGACAAAGACACCGTCCGCATCCACCAAAGATGGGATTTTCTCCGGCTCTGTGGCCGGGATACCGGACACCAGGTTGATATCCATGCCGATGGAAACATGCGGGTATTTCTTTACTTCCTCCACTGCCCTCTTCGCGTATTTGTAGTTATTTGTCATCAGGCCCACATCCATCAGGATGCCGCTTCGTATCGCCCGGATGCAGCCGTCGGTGATGCTCTCCGTCATGGCATAATCCGCCGCGCTGATTACTACTTTCTTCATCGTCTTCCTCCTTACTGATTTTCAGCCATATCAGGAAATCCGTCGAAAAGGGAATCTTCCTCTTCTTCCGTTTCCGCCTCCAGATACTGATTCACATCCAGAATTCCGCCTCGCCCTTTTTCGATCAGGCCAGGCACGTCATAGCTGCCGCTCAGCCGTCCCATCAGCTGCTCCAATAGCATTGGCAGGTTCATTCCAGAGATCACCTGGATCCGGTCGGAGGCTGCCAGGGCCGCGCAATTACAGGGAGTGCCGCCGTAAAGGTCACAGAACACAAGAACCCCCTCTCCGGCATCTGTCTCTTCGATAGCTTTATTCATTCTGCCGGCAAACTCCTCCGGCGTTTCCTCAGGACCAAGGCACAGCCAGGCATACTGGGGAATCTCCTTCCCCATAAACCAGACAGTCGTGTCATACATCCCCTTCGCAAGAGCCCCATGGCTCACCAATACAATTCCCTTCATTTCATCCTCCTGCTTACAGGATTCCTAGGAACGAAAGTACAATGCAGGCGCCTATGATAATGAAAATCATCTTAATCGGAGTCAGCCCCTTCTGTAATCCTTTATAACAGACCCACCAGAGCGCCAAACTCAGCAGCCCGGGCATAATGCTGTCCAGCATTCCCTGGATATCAATGGTCGCCCCGTTGATCACAGGGGCCGCCACAACCGTAACCCTGACATTGGTGGAAATCAGGCAGCCCACCATGATCGCGCCCAAGACACCGGCCGCCTCCATTAAAAGCGGAATGATCCCCGTCTCATAGGCTTTATCCACCAGGGTAATGCCATTTTTATAGCCCTGCATGAAGAGTACGTATTTCACAGCCAGCAAGCCGAAGCCGTAAAGCAGGACAAACAGCAGCGGCCCCAGGATATTACCGGTGGAGGCGATGCCGATACAGATACCGGCAATAATCACACGGTAGCAGTTAAAGAAGAAGGAATCGCCGATGCCCGCCAAAGGCCCCATCAGAGAGGCCTTCAGGCCGGAAATCACACCAGCATCAATATTGCCTTTCTGCGCCCTCTCCTTTTCCATGGCGCAGGTGATGCCGGCAATCAGGCCGAACATAGCCTGGTGCGTATTGTGAAACTCTGTGGCATGGCGGTAAATCGCCTCTTTTTTCTCCTCGTCGGTCTTATAATACTTCTCTATGATCGGCGCGGTTGTCAAGACCATCGCCCTGCCAAGGCCGGATACGCTGCTGGTCGTTCTCATGCAAGACAGAGAGCCTATATAGCACTTTCTTAATAACTTCTTATCCTCTGCAGATATTTCGGTCTTCTTAGTCATAGAAATCGTCTCCTCCCTCATTTGTGTTATTGGCAAGCTCCGCGTTCTTGATTGCACGGTTGCGGTCAAAGATCAGGAATGCAAAAATAATTCCAACGATGGCAATCGCCATAACCGGCAGGCTTAAATATTTGGACAGGACAAAGCCCATCAGCACAAAAGGCACCGTAAACTTAGAGAAAATTGCTTGGGTCGTCAGGCACAGTCCGACAACCACCAGCATATTGCCCGCTGCCGTCAAGCCATTCAACAGCCACGTCGGAATCACCTCAAATGCTACGGTCACTGCCTCAGAGCCAAAGTAACAGCAAAGGAAAATAACCGCCGTATCAATCAGATGCTGAACAACCAGCGCCTGGAACCACATCAACCGATTACCAGGCCCACACCGATGGCCGTACCGGAGCGATAATCCGCCGCCACTACGCCGCCAATACCGGAGATGCCCATATAGACGGCCTCCAGAGATGCGCCCATGATAATGCCAGTCACTATGTCCCCACACAGAAGACCGGTTACCGTTCCTAAAACAATGGGCCGAGTGGCCGTCTGCCACCCCAGGATTCCATCAATCAGCCAGGTCACATAATATGCCGCTGCTACCAATAAAGCTTGTACTAACATATACACCCTCCCTTATTTTACTGCTGTTACTGCAGCAATTTCTTCAGTTCTTTTTTCTCCACAGTAGGCAGAAGCTGTGAAAACGAATTGTCCACCAGGCTGCTCAGCTCCTTTAAGGCCGCGTAACTCTCCTGGTTCACCGCGCAGCCCTCACAGACTGAAATCGGATTTTCCGCATCCCGGTCATGGTAATTGCCCAAGTTCACCTCCGTGATTTTCAGGGCTTTCACCAGCTTCACCGCGTCCACGATCGTATCGGTGATCAGGAAAATTTTCATCCGCTCCGCCCTCGGGTCAGATAAGAGGCGGATTACTTCATCCACAGGGGAAATGCGTACCTTTTTTCCCGGCGGGGCCGCCATCAGAAGCAGACGCTTTTTCAGCTGGTTGGCCGAAGCCTCATCACTGGCGCAAACAATGGTGTCATTGTCCAGAGCCTTTGACCAAACCGCTGCCACCTGACCATGGATCAACCGCTCGTCAATCCGCAGCTGTACAATCATACCTTCTCTCCTTTCTATTCGCATTTTGTTTTGGCTTTATCTTTTCAATATCTGACTTTCATCCTGATTATACGTGCAGTCAGAGGAAACCTCCATGCGTAAATTTTTTATATTTTTTCAAAAATTTTTCATCCATTTAAAAGACGGCCAGCCTGCGCAGAATTTTTTCTCTTCTGCTGCAGGCTGACCGCCTGTCATATTTGCCCATTCGGTTTTCTCTCTATGCTGTTTTCTTACCGCAATATCATATTCAGCTGATTGTTGACTGTTTCCGTATCCGGCTGTTCGATCAGCCCATCTAAGAAAAGACTGTCGTGAACCAGTTCGTAGAGCAAAGTGTTTATCAAGCGGATATTGCCTCCATCAATCCTTCCGGCAAACAAAACGTAATGGCCCAAGCGCCGCCCTTCCCATTGAAATTTCTTTTTCATCCGCCCGACCTGCAGCAGATTGTCCGCCGCCTCTCGGCTGTGAAAAAGAAAAATCAAAACGTCACCGTGCGCCAGCTGTGCTGGCTTCCCCGACACCTGACAATACTTCAGGATTTTGTCTGCCACTACCTTTCTCTCTTCCTCCCGGTTCCAGTCCACATCCTCGGAAAAAATATTTTCCTGCTTAAGCAGTCCGTCCCCACAGAAATTTCTAGTTCTTCTCAGCCAATCCTCCAGTTTGTCAAAGGTCCCGATCTCCGAATAAGACACAAACAGAGGATCATTGTTCAGCCGCTGGTCACATAGCACCAGATCATAGCGCTTCCGCGCCCGTTTCATATCCGCTAAAAGTTCTTCATAGGCTCTGTATTCTATTGACTCGTAATATTTTATATCAACCTTCTTCTCAATCAGGCTCTTGATATAGTTCTGATCTCCCGAAGCGTTCCTGGATACCAAGGCAATTCGAGCGGGACGAAAATGATAATCCATATTCTGAATATAAAAGGCAATCAACTCGCAGAACCGCGCCGACTGAGAATTGGAAATTTCCACATCCCAATATGCGGAAAAGACTTGCTGTAAATCGGATGAAACCTTCACAATCAACGGATATTCGTAGACCTGAGGAGGCCGTCCATCCAGTTTGCTCCCCTTCTCCCCTGAGAAACAGAAAGTCCATATTTGCGGAAACTTCCCTTAGTGATTTCTGTCACCTGTGTATAGATTTCATGGGAAAAGCCATTCAAAATATCCGGCTTATTCTCCTGCCGAACAATATTAACATCGGCAAAATTGTAAATGGAAATCAGGCAGCGGCGAATATCAAACTCATTTCCCTCCGGTCGAATCCCATAATAAGGAATGCTGCGAACGGCAATATGATAAGCCTCCAAAAACTAGCGGGCGGAACGAATCACCTCGCGGAGGCTACCGCGGGAATATCCAACCTTATCCGCCAGCTCATCCATATTCGTATATCCCCTGCTCCACAAAAGTTCCTGAATAATATAGCATTGTAGAAGCATATTGCGGTTGAGAGTATAGGTGTAGCGATGCGCATTGTAAAAGGTCCAAAGATTACGCTGAATCGCTTCAAACCGCTCCGG